>NZ_JBSSDI010000015.1:0-70620 GCF_054060575.1 Thermostichus sp. MS-CIW-15
GTGAGACTCAGGGGCATTGAACCCCTTCGTCTCACCGCCTATCCTCCAGCCCGCCAAGCTGCGCTGTGGCGGGAGTACCCCGGAGGTTCTGATGGCTGGTGGATGTGGGCTATGGAGATGCCTTTCGGGAGCCGTTGCGGCTGGGGGATCCCGGCATCCAAGCCCAGGCGGAAGGGCGCTACCGCCTCATCCCCTGGCCCGCAGCTCCCGCACGCTACTGGCGGGTTCAACAGGAACGACCGGATCGCACCTGGAAAACCCTCTTCCTGCTGGATCGGATCCCGCGTCAACTGCAGGAGTTCGAGCCCATGTGCCGCTTCCACCAAACGTCGCCGGCATCCAGGTTGACCCGCCTGCGCCTGTGCAGCCTGGCCACCCCCAGCGGACGGATCACCCTCACCGCCTCCGCCAATGGCTCCGTTTTTAAATGGATCGAAACTACCCCAGAAGGCCGCCGGGAACGCCTGCTCAAGGACGAGAAAGAATACGAACACCTGCTCGCTTGCGCCTTCGGGATCCGCCTTCCCACAACCTCTTCTGCCCCTGAGAGAAAGATGGCAAGACCTACAGCCGCTCCGACAGAAGCCCGCCAGCTCTCTTCCAAACCCGATCCAAAACCCTATCCAGCAGTGCCAGAATAAGATGTCAAAATAAAGAACACTGTCTCGTTGTCCGACAAAGATTATGGATGCTGCGGCGGTTTCCACATTTGATGGCCAAGCCCTGGATCACGTGCTCATTTTCGACACCACCCTGCGCGACGGGGAGCAGTGCCCCGGCGCCACCCTCAACACCGAAGAAAAGCTGGCCATCGCCCGGCAACTGGCCCGGCTGGGGGTCGATATCATTGAAGCTGGGTTTGCCTATGCCAGCCCCGGGGACTTCGAGGCGGTGCAGAAGGTGGCCGAACAGGTGGGCACCCCCGATGGCCCTGTGATTTGCAGCCTGGCCCGCGCCCTCAAGGCCGACATCGAAGCGGCAGCCGAAGCCCTCAAGCCCGCCGCCAAGCCCCGCATCCACACCTTTATCTCCACCTCCGACATTCACCTCAAGTACCAGTTGCGCAAGACCCGCGCCGAAGTGCTGCAAATTGCCGAGGAGATGGTGGCCTACGCCAAGTCCTTCGTGGACGATGTGGAGTTCTCCATGATGGACGCCACCCGTTCCGATCCGGAGTTTCTCTACCAGGTGATCGAGGCAGCCATTCGGGCGGGAGCCAAAACCATCAACATCCCCGACACCGTCGGCTACAGCATGCCGGAAGAATTCGGCCAACTGATCAAGGGCATCCGCGAGAATGTGCCCAACATCAAGCAGGCCATCATCTCCGTCCACGGCCACGACGACCTGGGGGTCTCGGTGGCCAACTTTCTGGAGGCCATCAAGCAGGGGGCGCGGCAAGTGGAAGTGACCATCAACGGCATCGGCGAGCGGGCCGGCAACGCGGCGCTGGAAGAGTTGGTGATGGCCCTGCATGTGCGCCGCAGCTACTTCAACCCCTACTTTGGCCTGCCGGTCGACTCGGAAAAACCCCTCACCCACATCAAAACCCAGGAGATCTACCGCACCTCCCGCCTAGTCTCCAACCTCACCGGCATGTTGGTTCAGCCCAACAAGGCCATTGTTGGTGCCAACGCCTTTGCCCACGAATCGGGCATCCACCAGGACGGCATGCTCAAGAACCGCCAGACCTACGAGATTATGGACGCTCAGACCATCGGCCTGCAATCGAGCACGCTGGTGCTGGGCAAACACTCGGGCCGCAACGCCTTCCGTACCCGCCTCCGGGAGTTGGGCTTCGAGCTCTCAGAGCAGGATCTGAACAAAGCCTTCCTGCGCTTCAAAGAGCTGGCAGACAAGAAGAAGGAGATCACCGACCTGGATCTGGAGGCAATCGTCAACGATGAGACCCGCCCCGTGCCCGATCTCTACCGTCTGGAGCACGTGCAAGTGGTGTGCGGCAACCACGAGACCCCCACGGCCACGGTGCGCCTGATCACCCCTGAGGGCGAAGAGCGGGTGGACGCCGCCGTGGGCACAGGCCCGGTGGACGCGGTGTACAAAGCCATCAACCGCATCGTCAACATCCCCAACAAGTTGATCGAGTTTTCCGTCCAGTCGGTTACCGCCGGCATCGACGCCATGGGGGAAGTCACCATCCGCCTGCGCCACGAGGATCGCGTCTTCTCTGGCCACGCCGCGAATACGGACATCATCGTCGCCTCGGCCCAAGCCTACATGAACGCCCTCAATAAGCTTTACGCCGCTCTGCACGCAGCCCGCTCGACGGCTGAGCAACGGCAGGCCGCCACCCAGAAGATCTGATGGGCTACCGACAGGAGCGCCCCTCTAGGACCCGGCCGCAGGGATCCCTTCCGCAAACACCCGCCTGATTACTTCCTCAATCGGCGGGTCTGTTACCGTCAAGTCCAGCACCTCCAGATCTGCCAGGAGCTGGGCAACCGTTTGGGTGAGGTGTTCCCGCCGCACCCACAGCCGCACCTCACAGCCGCTGCCGGGATCCCCCTCGCTGCGCAGCTCTCCATAGACTTGCAATTGGGCGAGGGGGCAGGGGCGGGCCAATTCCAGCTTCACCTCGCGATAGGGGGCAAAGCGCTGCCGCAGCTCCTCGAGGCCGCCATCGTAAATGAGTTGCCCGGCGCTGATCACCAGCACCCGTTCACAGAGCGCCGTAATGTCGGCCATGTAGTGGCTGGTCAACAAGACTGTCGCCCCGTAGCGGCGGTTGTAATCCCGCAGAAATTGCCGCACGGCGGCCTGAGCGTTGACATCCAACCCCAAGGTCGGCTCATCCAAGAACAAGATCTGCGGCCGGTGGATCAGGGCCGCCAGCAGTTCCGCCTTCATCCGCTCCCCCAGAGAAAGCTTGCGCACCGGCTGCTTCAGCTTGCCCTGCAGGTCGAGGAGCTCCGCCAACTCCCCCACCCGCTCCCGAAACTCCTTTTCCGGGATCTCATAAACGGCGGCGTTAATCCGCAGGGAGTCCATTGCTGGCAGATCCCAGATAAGCTGTTGCTTCTGCCCCATCACCAGGGTAATCTGCTGCAGAAAAGCCCGCTCCCGCCGGTAGGGCACATGGCCGACCACCTGCAGCGTGCCCCCGGAAGGATAGATGAGACCCGCCAGCATTTTGAGGGTAGTGGTCTTGCCTGCCCCGTTCGGCCCCAAAAAACCCACCACCTCCCCCGGCTGAATCTGGAAGCTCATCGATTGCACCGCTGGGATGTAGTGATAGGTACGGCGAAAAAAGTGGCGCAATGTACCGATCACTCCCGCTTCCTTAATGGCTACCGGGTAAACCTTGCTCAGGTCGCGGGCAACGATGATCGGCTCAGGTCGGATTGGCACGTCAGACAACATAGCTCCTCACCCCCCCTAAAAAATCAGATCCGCTAGCCCAACTTCAAGGGCAAGCCTCCTGAGGCTGGGCATGTCGGATCTGGCTGGGGGTATTCTCAGGATCGGAGGAGAAACAGCGAACAGGCAGGGGAACTACAGCAGTCCTACGTCTATCCCAGGCTTGCCGGCGACCAGCTCCACCTTCAGGATGCGGCCACCCGACTTTTGGATACGCTGCTGCTCCCGAAACCAGTTGTCGTAGGGCACCAGCTTCGTGAAGTAGGTATTTTGCAGCTCCCGCTGGGTGCGAATGCGGGTTTGGCTGGGCACACAGGCCGTGATCTTAAACATGCGCATGATAAAGGATCCCTGCTGACAGCAAAATGAACTGGCTTGACCAACAAAACAGGCGACTCACCTCAGAAAGCTCGCGTACCCCAGTTAGCACACCAGATCCCTGCGGCAAATCGCCTGTCATGCTCGCTAGACAATGAACCTTAGCTCAGGCCGGAGCAGATGTAGTCGAAGTACACACCCATTTCCTTGCCAGCTTCAGGCCCCACCAGGGCGGCGGTCACTTCTTTCATGGCTTGGATGGCCTGAATGGTGGCTCCAATCGGCACCCCCAGCGAATTGTAGGTCTCCTTGAGCCCGTTCAACACCCGCTCGTCGAGGATGGAGGGATCCCCGGCCAGCATGGCGTAGGTGGCGTAGCGCAGGTAGTAGTCCATGTCGCGGATGCAAGCAGCATAGCGACGGGTGGTGTACATGTTGCCACCGGGACGGGTGAGATCGGAGTAGAGCAACGCCTTGGCCGCCGCATCTTTGACAATGGTGGAGGCGTTGGCCGCGATGGTAGCAGCTGCCCGCACCCGCAGCTCGCCCGTGGCGAAGAAAGCCTTTAACTTCTCCATGGCCGAGCTGTCGAGATACTTGCCCTGGACGTCGTAGCTATTGATCACAGCGGTAATTGCGTCTTGCATGATGAGCTTCCTAAATCTCTAATGAACGTTAAACAGTTGCGCGGTCAGAACAATGAGGGATTAACTCATTGCCCCCACCACAAAGTCAAAGTAGTAGCCGGCCTCAGCCGCGTCCTCAGGAGACAACAGACCCATGGCCACCTGCTTCATTTGGCGGATGCTCTCGGCCACCGCCGGAATAGGCGTGCCCAAAGAGTTGTACATCTCCCGCACCCCCACCAAGCCGATCTCCTCGATCGGGGTGACATCGCCAGCAACGATCCCATAGGTGATGAGGCGCAGGTAGTAGTCCATATCCCGCAGGCAAGTTGCCGTCATCTCCTCTCCGTAAGCATTGCCACCTGGGGAGACGATGTCAGGACGCTTCTGGAAGAGTTGATCGGCAGCTTGCTTGACGATGCGCTCACGAGACTCGGTCAAGACTTGAGCGATGCGCAGCCGCTTCTCGCCGGAGGTAACAAAGGACTTGATCCGATCCAGCTCCCCCGGGCTGAGGTAGCGGGCCTCTGCATCCGCATTCACAATCGATTTCGTGACAACACTCATGGACATCCATCCTCAAGTCAATTTTTTAAAGAGTATGGCGAGCATACCCGCAAGCTATTTTCCGACATGCTTGCCGTCTGCCATCTCAGATCTTCACACTTCTTAAAATGTCTCCCAGGAAAGGAGCACTCCCTTCCTGCCAAGGGGGAGGTTGGTTAAGCGTAAAACAGCCCCCGATGGTCTGGCCGGAGTAGCCCCAGGCAGCCGCAGATTGACCAACCCCTGCTCAGCTTTTCGGAGTGGTCAACAGCTTGAGGATGGGCAGTGTGGCAAGGGATGGCGGTCGGCGCTGGGGAGTTAAGTTTTGCTTTTCAGGTGTCGCTAGGGCAGATAGGGCTGAAAGTCCTGAGTGACCGTCAGGGTCAAGTTGGCGTTGGGATCGATCACCGCCACCTCTGGCGCCGTCACATTGCCGATTACAGCCCCCGCTGCCGCTCCGCCCAGCACCTTCTCCGTCGAGATCACCCGGTCGCCAAACAGGCCGCCCAAGATCGCCCCTGCCGCCGCCCCGATCAGGGCATCCTGCACAACTGCCTCTGCAGAAGTGTGGCGGGGATCCTTGCGCAGCGGGATCACCTGGCTTTGGGCGTAGAGAGGATAGGATTGGCCGTTGAAAATCAAAGCTCGCGAGACAAACTGGGTGCCGCCGCTTACCGGTTGGAATTGGCCTTCTAGGATGGCTCCCGCCGGGACGACCATGTTGCCGTAGATGTCCCGCAGAGGGGTATCCAGGCTGAGGCTGACGGCGCGGGTTTCCCCAGGGGCAATCAAGAGGGCATCTGGGGAGCGATGAACTGCCTGGATCAGATCCCCGGAGCGCAGCAGCAGGGTGGTTTGCAGTTGAAAGGGCTGGCTTGGCTGCAGGGATCCAGGGGGGAGGGGACGAGGATTCACAGGGCGCCATCCCTCGCCGGGGGGCGGTGGTGGCAAGGGCCCCATTTGCGCCAAAACCGGGCTGGCCGCCGGTAGCCAGAGAAACCCACCGAGCAGAGGAGCCAACAGACGACGGGCTGGGTTGGTCATGGTCTTACCCCCGATCTACCACTTCTACGTTAGCTGTAAGCTGGCCAAAGCTGGGAACAAAAGCCTCGTCTGGCCTTTATCCCCATCAAAGCCAGTTGGATGTAGGACGGGCTACTCTAGGCGAGCAGATTCCGCTACTCTTCAACCCAGGTAGAAGTACGGAAAAGCGCCATCGCCGCCCGTCTTGGGCTCCCTAGTGTCCATGCTAGATTAGCTCGTGGGGGTTCGGGGGGTAGATACCCCCGCGCCAGTCGCAGGCTGGTAATGATAAACCGGTAATGATAAAACAGAGCTGGTTGTATAAAACGGCGTTGCCGGAATCTAATACAACTACGCGGTAGGGCATTCCGTGTCTGCATGCCTAAGGCACGGCACAGCCGAACGCAGAGGGTTCTTGCAATGGCTCCCCGACGAAGCGAGAAGTTCGTCCTCTAGCCAAGTTGTGTTTACTCAACAAGGTTGAGTGGCGGGAGTCTGTCATGCCCTAGGTTTCGCCCCTCGTGTGAGGGCCAAGGTATTCTTCCGATTCCAACCCCTATTCTTCTGTAGCTATGCAGCGCAGCACATCCATGCCGGGCCAGCCTTCTCCCCGTTCAGAAGCTTCTGCTCAACCTGCCCGTTCGCCTCAGCAGGAGGGAGTTCGTTCTCTTTTTAAGCCTTTTGCCGTTCTCAAGTCTCTTCTCTCGCCGGTGCTGCTGGTGCTCTTGGGCATTGGGCTGGGAGCGGCTCTGGTGGGAGGCAAGGGGGTATCTGCCCAAACGACGGCAACCCCGCCCCAACTGAACCTGAATTTTATTGCCGAGGTGGCGCAAAGGGTGGGGCCGGCGGTGGTGCGCATCGATTCCGAGCGGACGGTGAGCGTCCCGGGCGCCTTCCCAGAGGAGTTTTTCAGCGATCCCTTTTTCCGGGACTTCTTTGGCCAGGTGATCCCCCCCATTCCGCGGCAGCGACGACAGCAGGGCACCGGCTCCGGCTTCATCATCAGCCCGGATGGCCAGATCATCACCAATGCCCACGTGGTCGAGGGATCCGACAAGGTGACGGTGACGCTCAAGGATACCCGCAGCTTTGACGGCAAGGTAATCGGCACCGATCCGGTGACGGATATCGCCGTGGTGAAGATCGAGGCCCAGAACCTGCCGACGGTGAAGCTGGGTCGCTCCGAGCTCCTCGAGCCGGGCCAGTGGGCCATCGCCATCGGCAACCCGCTGGGGCTGGACAACACCGTAACCGCCGGGATCATCAGCGCTTTGGGCCGCTCCAGCGGCGAGATCCGCGTGCCCGACAAGCGGGTGTCCTTTATCCAGACGGATGCGGCCATCAACCCCGGCAACTCCGGCGGCCCCCTGCTCAACGCCCAAGGGGAGGTGATCGGGGTCAACACGGCCATCATCCAAGGGGCGCAGGGGCTGGGCTTTGCCATTCCCATCGAGACGGCCCAGCGGGTGGCCAACCAGTTGATCGCCCGCGGCAAGGTGGATCACCCCTACCTGGGCATTCGTATGCTCACCCTCACCCCCGACCTGAAGGAGCGCCTCAACCAGGATCCCAACAGCCGCATCTTCGTGACGGTGGATCAGGGGGTGCTCATCGGCGAGGTGATCCAGGGATCCCCGGCAGAGCGGGCGGGCCTGCGCGCCGGAGACATCATTCTCGCCATCAATGGTCGCGCCGTCACCACCGCCGACCAAGTACAACAAGAGGTAGAGCGCACCGAGGTGGGCAGCACCCTGGAGCTGGAGATCGAGCGAGCTGGGCGGCGGCAGAAGATCCGGGCCGTTACCGGCTCCTTCCCGGCCTCCGGCAGAAGCTAAGGGGATATTGCTGGGGGTGAGGGTTGGCAGTTCCAGCTCAGGGAAATTAATGGTTTAATGGTGGCCTAACAGTCGAAACTTCCTGGCCCAGGCCGGAACGCTCTCGGCGGGGCCGCTTGTCTTGAGTTGGGGATCCCTTCTCACCTTGCCTATGCTGAAAACCACCCGTCGCCTGGCTCTGCTGGCCCTGTCGGGGCTGGCAGCCCTTGTTCTCGCCCCTCAAGCGGGCTTTGGCAAGCCGATTGTCGTTGGCTCTAAGGACTTCACCGAGCAGTTTATCTTGGGGGAAATGTACGCCTTGGCCCTGGAGGCGGCGGGGTTGGCGGTGGAGCGCAAGCTCAACTTGGGGGGAACGCCGGTGGCCCATGCCGGCCTGTTGAGCGGCGAGATCGATCTCTACCCGGAGTACACCGGCACCGGTCTGCTGACGGTGCTCAAGCTGCCCACCAGCAGCGACCCGGCCCAGGTATACGCGACGGTGGCCCGCGAGTACGAGCGTCAGTTCCAACTGATTTGGCTGGATCCGGCCCCCATGAACAACACCCAGGCCCTGGCCATGACCCGCGCCAGAGCGGCAGAGTTGGGCATCGCTACCATCTCAGACATGGTGGCCAGAGCGAGCGAGCTGGTGATGATCGGGCCGCCGGAGTTCCAGGCCCGCGAAGATGGCCTGCCGGGGCTGCAAGCAGTCTACGGCAACTTTCGCCTCAAGGCCTACAAGGCGGTGGATCCCGGCCTGCGCTACCAGGGCTTGGTCAATGGGGAGGCGGATGTGGCGGTGGCCTTTGGCACCGATGGGGAAATTGCCGCCTTTGACCTGGTGGTGCTCAAGGACGACAAGCAGCTTTTCCCCCCTTACCAGGTGGCGCCGGTAGTGCGCAAAGATACCCTGGAAGCCAACCCCGGCATCGCCACCGCTTTGAACGCCCTTTCCCCCCTGTTGACGGACGAGGTGATGCAGCGGCTGAACTACGAGGTAAGCGGCAAGCGCAGGGAGCCGGCAGAGGTGGCGAGAGCCTTCTTGGTGGAGGCCGGCATCTTGAAAGAGTAGCCCGTTGCACGAGGCCCTGGCGTGAGCACTCTTGAGTTCGAGCGGGTATCGCTGCGCTTTCCCCACAATTCCCGTCCGGCCGTGGAGGAGTGCAGTTTTTCCGTGGCCTCGGGCCAGTTGGTGGTCATCCTCGGCCCTTCCGGCTGCGGCAAAACCACCCTTCTAAAAATGGTGAACCGGCTGCTGGAGCCCACCCAAGGACAGATTCGCCTGGATGGGCAGGATATCCGCCGCTTTCCGGTGACGGCGCTGCGCCAGCGCATCGGGTATGTCATCCAGCAGGTGGGGCTGTTTCCCCACATGACGGTGGCCCAGAATGTGGCGGTGGTGCCGCGACTTTTGGGCTGGCCAAGGGAGCGCATCCGCGAGCGGGTGGACGAGCTGCTCAGCTTGGTCAACCTGCCCCCCCAAGAATACCGACGTCGCTACCCGGCTCAACTCTCGGGCGGCCAACAGCAGCGGGTGGGGCTGGCGCGGGCGCTGGCCGGGGATCCGGATCTGCTGCTGATGGACGAGCCCTTTGGTGCCCTCGACGCCATCACTCGTGGCAAGCTGCAAGACGAGATCCTACACCTGCAACGGCAACTAAAAAAGACTATCCTCTTCGTCTCCCACGACGTGGAAGAGGCGCTGCGCCTGGCAGATCGCATCCTGGTGATGCAGCAGGGGCGGGTGGTACAGTTCGACACTCCCTTGCGGCTGCTCACCCAGCCGGCCACCCCCTTTGTCCGAGAGCTGCTGGGGGCAGACGACATGGTGCGTCAGTTGAGCGTGCTGCGGGTGGAAACGGCGATGGAGCGGATCCCGCACAACCACCAGATCCAGGAGGGGGCGGTGGTGAAACCCCAGGAAACCCTGCGGCGGGCCTTGTCGCTGCTGTTGCGCACGGGGGCAGCAGCTCTCACAGTGTGGGAAGACGGGCGGGCCATTGGCATCGTTACCCTGGATCACATCCGCCATCTGGCCATGCTGGAGGGGGGATCCGCATGAGCTATCTTCTCAGCAACCCCGGCCTGGTGTGGCAGCTTACCCAAGAGCACCTGGCGATGGTGGCAACAGCCTTGGGGATTGCCCTGGTGCTGGCGCTGCCGTTGGCTTTGCTGGTGCACCAGGTGCGCTGGCTGGCCCTGCCGGTGATGGGGATCCTCAGCATCCTGTACACAGTGCCCAGCCTGGCCCTAATCATCTTGTTGGTTCCCTACTTTGGCCTCAATGCCCGCTCGGTGGTGGTGGCGATGGTGCTCTACACGCAGGTGATCTTGGTGCGCCATTTTTACGTGGGCCTGCGCTCGGTGGAGCCTGCCATTCTGGAGGCGGCCAAGGGCTTGGGGATGAACTTCTGGCAGCGGTGGTGGCAGGTGCAGGTGCCCCTCATGCTGCCGGTTGCCCTGGCCGGCTTGCGGCTGGCGGCAATTGTGGCCATTGCCATCGCCACGGTGGGGGCTAAGTTTGGGGCGGGAGGGCTGGGCACCCTGCTTTTTGAGGGCATTGCCCAGGCCGGTCGCTACGACAAGATCTGGGCCGGATCTTTGGCCGTGGGATCCTTGGCCTTGCTGGTGAACACGGCCCTGTGGGGGCTGGAGTGGGCGGCCCGCCGCGGCTAAAGAGAGCCAGAGCCTTTTTCAAGTCGCTGGAGACAGCCCCCCTCGCAAGACGGAACAACGGTCTGCCCCTGCCATTTTACGAAGAGCTATAGCATGGACGAGAAGCCAAGTACTTCTCCAGGCGAGACGATTCCAGCCTCCTGCTATTCGGTGCCGCTTGGAAAGACCGTAGCTTTATAGAGTGGGCCTGACGCAACATGGGTGAGCAACCTCCGCTAAGGGATTGGCCTTCTCGCAGCGATGGGGAACTGATGGAGGCTATCCGAGAGAGGCAAGGGGCAGCGCTGGGGGTGCTTTACGACCGCTATGCCGGCTTGGTCTATGGGCTGGCCCTCCAGATCCTGGGCCATGTGGCCGAGGCGGAAGATCTGACTCAGGCGGTGTTTGTCGAACTGTGGCGCAAAGCCAGCTATGATCCGCAGCGGGGATCGGTGAGCAGTTTTCTCTGTCTGTTGACCCGTTCGCGTGCCATCGACCGTCTGCGTTCCCAAGACAGCTCTCAACGTCTTTTGAAGCACTGGCAATCTCTGCTCGCCGCCGAGAACAGGGCGCCGGCCCCCTTTGAGCAGCTCTCCCTCGAGGAGCGACGGCAAGCCGTACAAGAGGCCCTCGGCCAACTGCCGGAAAGCCAACGGCAGGTTCTAGAGTTGATCTACTACCAGGGGCTGAGCCAGGCGGACGTTGCCCGACACCTGGGGATCCCGCCGGCAACCGTTAAAGCCCGCGCTCGCCAAGCCCTCTGCAAGTTGCGGGGATCCCTGCGCGCGCTCCTTGAGGTTTGGAGTTAGGTTCTGTTGTCGGCCTGGCCATGTTTGCATCCCATTTGCCCCTTGCATCGGAAGAACAGGAAGAACTGGCCGGCTATCTGCTGGGGGATTTATCTCCTGAGCAGGCAAGCGCCCTAGAGGCACGCCTAACCCAAGACCCACGGTTGCTGGCGGAATTGCAGGCTTTGCAAGAAACCCTGCACCTGTTGCCCTACGGCTTGCCGGGGGTGATCCCGCCGGCCAGCTTGCGGGGCAAGGTGATGGCAGAGGCGGGCATTGAGCAGGTGCCGACACCTCTTCAGCCGGCCCTGTCCTCTCTGGGGTTCGGTCGCCTCACCGCTGAGTGGCGCTGGCTGGGGGGGTTGGCGGCAGTGGTTTTGGCCCTGCTGGTTTTCGACAACTGGCGACTGCGGCAGGCGCTCCAACTGGCCCGCCTAGAATCGGTGCAGGCGCTGGCCCATTTGCTGCAACAGCCGGGATCCCGCCTGGTCAATTTGCAGGGAGAGGCGGCAGCGGCTAACCTCCTCTATCGCCCAGGAGAGTGGCAGGAGGTGGTCTTGGCGGCGAGGGATCTGCCCCAACCGGCCCCTGGGGAGCGTTACCATCTCTGGCTCAAGCTGGAGGACGGCGAGACCCTCCACTGCGGCAACTTTCAAGTGGATGCCCAGGGATCCGCGCTTGTCGCCTTACGTCCGCCGCGCCCGCTGCCAGAGGACGCTCGCCCCCAAGAGGTGCTGGTTACGGCCCAAGCCGCTGCCGTCCCTCGCAAACCCCAGGGCAAGGTTCTTCTCAAAGCCAGGGTGTTCTAGGAGAAGTGAGGGGAAAGCTAGCGCTGCGGGGATTGGCCTTATCGGTGGGGTTGGCCCTGGCCCTGCTGGCTTTGTGGTGGATGGATCCCACCCCAACCACCCTGAGCCAATACACCACTTCCTTACAGGAGCGCACTCTCCCACAGCTCCACAACATCCGCCAAGCAGTCCAAAGCCTGGATGGGGTTTACATTCAGCCGGGGGCGGTTTTTTCTTTCAACCAGGTGGTGGGGCCGCGCACCCTGGAGCGGGGCTATCTGCCTGCGCCGGTATTCATGGTGGCCGAAACCCTGGATTCGGTTGGCGGCGGGATCTGTCAAGTCTCCTCCAGCCTTTACAATGCGGCTCTGCTGGCGGGGCTGGAAGTGGTGGAAAGGCACCCCCATTACCGGCAGGTGGAGTCGGTGCCGCCAGGGCTAGATGCCACGGTTTGGTACGGCTTGGCCGATCTCAGGTTGCGCAATCCTTTCCCTTGGCCAGTACGCCTGCGCTTTCAGATCCGCGGCCAAACTCTAATCGTGTCGGTGCTGGGACGGGGATCCCACCCTGCTCCAGCCATTCCACCCATCCGCGTAGAGCAGCGGCGACTGGATCCCCAGCATTTGCAGGTAAGCGTCTATCGCGGTAACGAGCGCCTCTCCCAAGATCGCTACGTTGCTCCCTAGCTGCCAAAACCGTCTTGGCGAAGTCCGCTGCACCTTCTGGGGAACCGCATCCTAAGCTGCCTCTTTAAGGAGCAAGGGGACAAGCCGTTTGGATCATCTTCCAATCACCAGCACCCCCATCATGCCACCGGCTAGGGGATAAAACTTGGCAACAGAAAACCCTACCTGCAAGGCCATTTGCTGCTGCTCTTGGCCAGATGGGAAACCATCCAAACTGGGATCGATGTAGGCATATTCAGATGCCAATCCCAGAGCTTGCGCCCGGGCGACGACCTGGGTGTTCAGGTACCAGCGCTGGAAGTCCGCAAGGAAAGGGATCTCTGTGGGGCGATGAAAGTCCAAGAGAGCGGCGCGACAGCCGGGCTTGAGCACCCGGTAAATCTCCCGCAACGCTTGAGGGATATCGGTTACGTTGCGCAGACCGTAGCCCATTGTAACGGCATCAAAGCTGGCGTTGGGAAAAGGCAAGGCCAAAGCATCTCCCAATACCCACTCTAGGGAGTAGCCGGGGAAAAGACGGGAGCGCCGCCGAGCAATCTCCAGCATGGCCGGGGAGAAATCCAGGCCGACCACCTGTCCGCTTCGTCCCACCCGCCGGGCCAGTTGCAGCGCCAGGTCGCCGGTGCCGCAGCAGAGATCCAACACCTGCCCGCCAGGGCCGGCGCCCGACCAGCGCACAGCCATGCGCTTCCAAACCTGATGCAGGCCCAGGCTCAGGGTTTGGTTGAGGGCATCGTAGTGGGGGGCGATGCGGTCGAATAGCTCCCGAATCTGCTCAGGGCGCTCAAAGGTTGGGCTGGGCACCGCTTCTCAACTCCGCTTTGCATCAGTCGTGGCCGCAGTCACCAGACGGGACTACTGCGGCACCGGGATCCCGCTCACCCCGACTCGGTGGCGGCGGCTGGGATAATCGGCCAGGCTCAAGGACAAAGACCGGGATCCGGCCAAGCTGGAGGCGGGGATGCGAACAGTTCCCTGGAAGACTTGGCTGTTGGGAGGCAGCTCCCCAGGCAGGCCTTGGGTGAGGGCGTTGATCGACCGTCCGGTGTCGTCGGTAACGTTCAGGAAGCTGTAGAGAAAACGCACCGTCTCCGCCGAATTGTTCTGCATCGCCACGTTCAAAACCACCTGCCCTCCCTCGCGGCGAACCGAGAGCACCTGCATGGCAACCTGCCCGCCGGCAGCCACTTGCCGAGGTGGGGGAGGTGGTGTAAACACCGGTGGCGGCGAGGGGCGCGGCGGTTGGGGAGAGGGAGAAGCAGGCCGCGGGGTGGGGGATGGGGCTGCCGCCAACTCAGGAGACAAGCGGGGGGTGGGCGTCGGGGTAGGTCTAGCCACGGGAACGGATGTAGGAGTGGAGAGAGGGGCGGGGGTGGGGGGTGGGCGCAGGCTCGCTTCCGCTGCTGCAATCACCGCGGCCTCGTTCAAGAGGGGCACGGTGCGGGGATCGCGAACGCCACGGGAGGAGGAAGCATTGCCGGCTGTGGTGACGGGAGAGGAGACCCCCGACAGGGCGCGCTGGCCGAAGAGGTAGCCCAAACAGGCGCTCAACACGGCTGTGAAGAAAAACGCACCCAGCCAAAACAGCGCTCCCAAGAATGGGGAGGTGAACTCTTGCGCTGGCCTGACCGATCTTCGCAAAGGATGCTCACTCCTGCTACCGGCTTGCTCTACCTATGATACGAAAGCGACGAGGAGCTAGGGATTCTCCGCTGGCCCAGAATCTTTGCGCTCTTGCTGCTGGGCGCAGAGAGCAGCGCTATCTAGGTTGGGCAGCCGTTCCCCCAACCACCAGCCTGGATCCTCCCAGCTCAGGGATCGCAGCCACTTGGCGGCGCGATCCGCCAAGACCAGCCCCAACAAAACAGGAGCGGTGGTGATCCCCAGCGCTAGGCTTAGCCAAAGGGGCGGAGAGGACTGGGAGGTGGTTGGAGAAGCCTTTTGGTTGGGGAAAGAGGCCGACTTGGGATCCGTCATGTCTGCTTTTTGAAGGTGAATTCTCTATCTCAACCTAGCCTTAATTGAGCCTTATCGTGGTTCCAAACTCATGGCTTCAAGAGGCCAATCCCACCAAGCAAGCTGGTTGAGCTGCTCGATGACGTCGGGTGAAAAGCGGTAGCGAACGACTTTGGCTGGCACCCCTGCAACAACTGCATATGGCGGGACGTCTCTCGTCACCACGGCAGCCATTCCAACAACCGCCCCGTTTCCAATCGTCACCCCTGAGCGAATCATAGCGCCATAGCCGATCCAAACGTCATGCCCAACCTGAATATCTCCCCGGGTCAGAGGGTGACCTTCCAAAGCCCGCAGTTCGCTCCAGAACTCAGGTAGATGAGTAAAAGGATAAGTAGTTGCCCATTCAGTGTGGTGCTCATAGCCTGCAAAAAAATGAACCCCTTTTGCAATTGAGCAGCAGCGGCCAATCTTTACCCGCGAAGGCTCTCCCATCCAATGAATGAAGAGCTCCACTGCATAGGTCAGGGGGCCGACAGTAAGCAAGGGAAATGGTTCCAAGCCTTGGTAGTAGGCAAAGTACGTTTTGTCCTCCAGTTGAGGACTATGTTCAATGCAGATGGCCATAAAACCTCCGGCTGCTGGATTGGGGTCTGCCAAGATCAATTTCCAAAACGTGAGCCTAAGTAGAATATGCCCAAGCTCCAGGCAGGGGGGTTCCAGGGTTTGCACGGCAACTGAAGCAGAAGCGTAGGGGGTCTACCGACTGCCAAGCTACTCTAGCAATAGACTTTCCTCTTCAGGCAATGCCAATTGTGCTTATCTGTGGCCCTGCCCGCTGCGGCAAGAGTCGGCTGGCGGAGAGCCTGGCGGCTGCTTCCGGCCTGCCGGTCGTCTATCTGGCCACCGGCCCCAAGCCCGATCCCCAAGCCGACCCAGAGTGGGCGGAGCGGGTTCAGCAGCACCGGCAACGGCGTCCTCCCACTTGGCAAACCTGGGAAACCGGGCCCGACCTGGGGGCCGACCTGCAAAAGCTGTCTCAGCCCTGTTGTGCCCTGGTGGACTCTCTAGGCGGCTGGGTGGCGCAGGGTCTGGAGTGTTCCCCGGAGGAGTGGGATCCCTTGGTGGACGCTTTCTTGTCGGCCTTGCAGAGCTGGGCAGGAAAGGCGATCTTGGTCTCAGAAGAGGTAGGCTGGGGAGTGGTGCCCGCCTATCCGCTGGGGCGTCGGTTTCGCGATCGGATGGGAGAGCTCACTCAGAAGCTGGCCCCGCTGGCAGACCAGGTGTTCCTGGTGGCGGCAGGCTTTGTCCTCGACCTAACTCGGCTGGGGATCCCGCTGGCAGGAGGGAATGGCCCAGAGCTGAGATAAGCTGCAAGGGGTTGACGGATGGGGTATCTTGCTTGCGGAAGCCCTCGCCTGGATCAAGACTGGGTTAAAGCGATTGCTTGTCGCCGTGCCAATTACCTTCCACCTACCTGCCAAAGCCATCCAGGCCTTGGATTTGACCCCGGGCCATGAATTGGTGAAAACCTTGATGGCGGATCCCGTTGGCGCCGCTCAGCAGGTACAGTGCGCCATCGATTGGCCGCGCAGCCCCGACGATCCGCGCGAGCTCTCGGAGATCCCAGAAGTGCGCCTGTGGTTCATCCGCTGGGATACGGTTTACCCCTGGATGCCCTACTTTCTCGATTGGCGCAGCGGCGAGCTGGCCCGCTACGCCGCTATGCTGGTGCCCCACCAATTCAACCCCCGCGAAGGGATCGTCTACAACCCGGAGGCGTTGGAGATCTTCGTCTACCAGAAGATTTTTGTGCTGATGCGCTGGTTTAAGCAGCAGAAACTGGGATCTGTCTCGATGCTGCGGGACATGGCCTTGGTGTTTGGCTTTGAGGTGCAACCCGAGTTTCTGAGCCTCTGGGAAGCCGAGACGGGGGAACCATGAGAGTGATGGTAGCAGACACCTGGCCTGGAACTCAGGCAGCACCAGGAGTGGCAGACTCCTGGCAGCAGGCGGTGCAACGCCCTTGGGGCCTGCTCGAAGTGGATCCCAGCCCTTCCGAAGCCCAGCTTAGAACCCTCTGGCAGCAGATTGCTGCCTGGAAGGGAGAGAAGGCCCCGCTGCTGGTGGTGCCTGGCAGCCTGGCCGATCCGATAGGGCCCGGCCAAACCTGGGCTGACCTAGCCCATGCCTGGGGGTTTGACGTGCTCTTGACGCTGCCCCAAGAGGCTGCTCTCAGCCAGGGAGCCGCTTTTGCAGCCTTGCTTCACCAAGCCAAGGCCCACTGCCTGGGATGGGTGTTGCTGGAATCTGAGTCGGCCTCCTCCCCAGAAGAAGAACCCGCTTTGATCTG
Source organism: Thermostichus sp. MS-CIW-15 (assembly GCF_054060575.1). Classification (NCBI taxonomy): domain Bacteria; kingdom Bacillati; phylum Cyanobacteriota; class Cyanophyceae; order Thermostichales; family Thermostichaceae; genus Thermostichus; species Thermostichus sp. MS-CIW-15. The sequence goes on from NZ_JBSSDI010000015.1 coordinate 16,932, forward strand.
GCAGTTGCAGGCCCACCTGGGGATCCCTGTCCTGGGTAGAAAAACGGCGGCGGGGCAAATTTTTTGGAGAGCGGAGATGTTGGATTTGCTTTCGGCAAGGCCCAGCTCCCGACTGGGGGCGCCCCTTGCTTGAGGTTCTCCCTTCCCAGCGAAGGGGATCCCCTTGCCCCTAGGACTCGTCGGCAGAAGGGAGCTGCCAAACCCTTGTCTGGCTTAGGCGCGGCGGCAAGCCGGGGCTTTAACCGCGGATCCCCTACCTTTTTCTTTGATAGGTGCCCATCAGTTGGGCCTGGGCAAGGAGGTGGCCTTCCATAGCCTGCAGCAGGGCTTCCTTCGTCGCCCCTGCAGCCAAAGACAGTTGCCGATCCAGGGCGTAGAGGGTGAAGAAGTAGCGGTGGGTGCCGCTGGGAGGGCAAGGGCCACCGTAGTCGTTACGCCCCCAACTGTTTTGCCCATGCACAGCCCCCTGGGGCAAATCGGCATCGCCGCGGATCCCTTCTGGCAGGCTGCTAACGCTGGTGGGCAAGTTGTAGAGCACCCAGTGGACAAAGGTGCCCCTGGGCGCGTCTGGGTCATCCATGATTAGGGCAAAGCTCTGGGTTTCCGAAGGTGCCCCCGACCAGGCTAGGGGTGGAGAGAGATCTTCCCCATCACAGGTGTAGCGGGAGGGGATGGATTCTGAGTGGGAAAAAGCGGAGCTGGTGAGTTGCAAAGCCATAATTTCTTCAGGTTTCAGCAACTGGCCATATCCTGCCACACGAGGGGACTGGGGGGTGGAGGGATATAGGGGGTCTCCTGCAGCTTCTACCTGAGGCGGGCCTCGATGACGGAGAGAGTGGGATTCGAACCCACGGTGAGTTGCCCCACACAGCATTTCCAGTGCTGCGCCTTCGACCACTCGGCCATCTCTCCAGAGGAGAGAAAACGACTTTTTAGCGAGCCTAAAAAGTCAGCTTTGTAATCCTAGCAGAGGTGTGGACCGGCAGTCAGCTCATTTGGCAGCCCCGACTCCCAAAATCTGCAGCATCACCTCCCAGCGGGAGCAGCGCCAGTGGTCGATGTGGGATCCGATCAACCCTGCTTCGTTGATCTGGATTTCTGTCCAGCCGGGGACGCACAGGCGGGGACGCCAGGGCAAAAAAGCCAGGGATCCCCTCAGCGTCCACTCGCTGCGGATGTGGTTGCCGCTCTGGTGGATGTCGTGCAGCTCGAGGTGGATATCCTGCAGCCAGCGTCCCAGGCTTTCGACCATGGCCCGATAGCGATCCAGGCCGCGAAACTCGTTGAGGGGATCCCGAAAATAAACTTGGGGATCGTAGATGGAGTAGGTTTGATCGCAAGGAAAGCGGGCGTAATCGGCCCGCAGGATGGCCACGAGATCGGGGGCGGCCTGAGAAGGAGGGCTCACGTCTTAACCTCAGCGGGAAGGGATACCGTCTCCCCCGGGGCAGGGCAGCACAACTGGATGGATTGGCCGGTGGCAGCGTTCAGGGATCCCAGCTTTTCCCGGAACTCCTCTAGGCTCCCCAGGGGGCGGATCTGGGCGGCAAACCAGCCGTGGTAGTCCACCTCTCCCATAGCGGTGGGAATCACCTGCTGCGGGCGCAGGGCGGCCACCACCTGCAGGGCCCGCTGCGGCCCCATGATCACCTCGCCCAAGAAGGGAAAGATCTGCCCTACCACCGGGATCAGCAGGGTGTGGATGGGGGTGAACTCCTGCTGCAGCCGCGGGCGGACATCCGGTTGGGAAAGGTGGGGCTCGTAGTAAAGCCGCGTCTGGGTCGGCAGCTCCTCCAGCAAAAAGCCCAGTTCCCGCACCGGCCCCAGGGGGGCGCCAGGAACCGCTGTGATGCCTAGATCTCCCCACTGCACGGACTGCCAGGGATCCAGGGCCTGCACCCTCATAAAGCCAAGGCTCCGCGCCACCCTGGCGGCTGTTGGAGAAGCGAAAACCGGGATCTGCTTGTCCAGCCGCTGCAGGGTGGGGGGGTGGCAGTGGTCGGGTTGGCCTTGGCTGAGGAGGATACCGTCGATTTTGGGCAGGGTTTCCGGCGTGAACGGCGGCATCTGGCGGTGCTGCAGGCGGATGAACCAGGGCAGGCCAAAGAACACCAAGGGATCCACCAGCCACGGATCCAGCAGGAAAGTCTGGGTCTGGGTATGGACTAGCCAACTGTTGAGGTCGATGCGGGTGAGTTTCATGGGGCTATTGGCCGGTGATGGAAAGATCGGCTACCCAAATGCGGGGACACAGACCACTAGGAGTGATTTGTGGCTCCGGCTCGACGTAGAAAATGGACTGCAAGAGTGCTAGAAAATCCCCCGCTACTGTCGCCGCCTCGATGCTGATGCGCTCCCCCTGGCGCACCCACCAGCCCTGGAAGGGCAGGGAAAAGGATCCCTGCAGAGGCTTGACTCCGGCATGGAGAGCCTGCAGCTCGTCAATCCAGACCACATTCTCAGCCGTGGCCAGGTCGTAGGTGCTCTCTGGCGGAGCCCCGGCAAAGACGTGGTAGTAGTGGGCTGCCACCGTCACCTTGGCGCCGATATTGGCGTGCCCCGTGGGCTGGGCCCCCAGGCGTTTGGCGGTGCCAGCGCTGTGCAAAAAGTGGGTCAGAACTCCGTTGGTAATCAGGGAAACGCGGCGGGTGGGGGTGCCTTCGCCGTCAAAGCTAATCGCGCTTACGTTAGTCGGGTGCAAGGCATCGTCACACACCGAAAGCAGCGGCGAGGCAATCTGCTGGCCCAGCGAGTCGGGGGTGGACAGGCTTTGGTTGTCCAAGATGTTCTGGGCGTTGAAGAGATTGGAGAAAGCCCCCAACAGGCTTAAAAAAGCTTCCCCAGAAAAAACCACCGTATATTTCCCCGAAGGGATCTGCGCGTACTCCAGGTGGCTGATGAGCTTCTCGGCGGCTTCTTTTACGCACCCCTGGATATCCAGCTCCTCTAGGCTGCGGGCCACCCGCATGGCGCCGGCGCTGCGGGGCTTGCGGCCTTCTTGTTCTGCTTTGCCGTAGAGAAAGACCGAGGCCAGAGTGTGGCCCTCCTGGCGCAGAGCTTGGTCGCTGTTGAGGTAAAAGCGGTCGATCTGTCGCTGGGCCAGGCCGTTGTAGGGCACCCCCTGGATGGCGGGATGGGATCCCAGCAAAGCCTTCTCGGCAGCCACCAGCTGATCTAGGAGCTCGCTGGCCAGCGCCAGGGGCCTTTTGTCATTACAGGGCTGGAGAATGGGCAGCTTCGCTTCTGGACTGAATTGGGGCGCGTGTTCCCGCACGCCGAAGTGGCTGGCCTCAAAGGCCGTCTGCAGAGCTAGTTCCAGCCCTGCTTCGTCCACATCGGTGGTGGAGGTCACCCCTACCTGGCCCTGGTCGTTCCAGGCCCGCACCGTCACACTGCAGCGGTGAGAAGCTTTTACCTGACGGGGCTCCCCCTGCTCCACCTGCACGCTGGTCTCATCCACTGCGGCTCCGTAGAGATCAAACTGGGGGATCCCCAGGTGTTTGGCGCACCTTTGCGCCTGTTCGGCCAAGAGTTCAACTTGCAGCATGTCATTCCTTCTCTACCGACGGGCCAGCCAGGCGGTCAAGTCCTCCACGCTGTTGAAATCCAGCAGCGCTTCCCCCAGCGCCTCCAGTTGCGACGGGGGCAAGGCCCAAATCCTGTTTTCCAGGGCCGGGTCAAGGGATCCCAGCTTCCGCCGCAAAAGCCGCAAAACCAGCGTTGCTTCTCCATGCTGCAGTCCCTGTTGCAGTCCCTGTTGCAATCCCTGTTGCAGCCCTTGCTGCAGGCCCAGTTGCAGACCTTCTTTGCGCCCTGCTTCCAGCCCCTCCCGCAAAGCTTCCGAGCGCCACTCCTGGTAGATCACCGATTCCCTCATATCCAAAGACCTCATGATTTGCCGAATCAAACCCCGATCCAATGCTAGTCCCGCCAAAACGGCTGTTGCTGCTGCCAGTTCTCGCTGCTTGCTGGGGTCTGGCAAACGCTCCAGCTCGGCAACGACTTCTCGTAAGGTTTCTACAGGATCCTCCACCTGGCTTAAGACCCGAAAAGGCAGCAGGGCTGGCCAATCGACGTTGGTTGGCAAGTTGCATTCCCACAGGCGAATGACCTCAAACTCGTGGCTCAGCCGTTCTAGGCGAAAGGAAGTTTGGAAAACTCGCTCCGAGGTCGTTTTGCGCAGATAAATCACCACCTGATGCACAGGTAGCTGTGGATATTTCCGGTAAAGGCGCAGCCGATAGTCGGCCATGCGAAAGGGGATTTCAGGATCTGGATCTGTTTGAAATTCCAGGTGCAAAATGCCCTGCTGCAGCCCCAGCAAAATAACAGAATCTGCTCGAACAGGTTCCTCCGAAAGTTCTGTGGGCAACATTTGCACCGGCTCAGCCACTTCTCCCACTAGCCAACGGGCAAACTGCTCCGGGAAGCGCTCTGCCAGGTACTTGCAGACGTTGTCGTAAGCCATGGGGGATCCCTGGGCCTAGCGCCCGCCCACGGTGATGGCGTCCACCTTGATGTGGGGCTGGCCGACGGTGACGTAGATGCTGCCGCTGACAGAACCACAGAAGCCAGGGGCCAGGCGGAGATCCTTGGAGCACATGGAGATCTTGGTCAGGATATCCTTGGCTTCCCCGATTAAAGTGGCTCCCTTGAGGGGCTTGGTGATCTTGCCGTTTTGGATGAGATAGGCTTCTTCCACGGCAAAGTTAAATTGGCCGGTGGGGCCGACGCTGCCGCCCCCCATGCGCTTGCAGTAGATGCCTTTGTCGATAGAGGCAAACAGGTCGTCCAGTTCGGCGTCGCCGGGGGCGATGTAGGTGTTGCGCATGCGGCTGGCGGCGGCAAAGGTGTAGTTTTGCCGGCGACCGCTGCCGGTGCGGGGATGGCCGGTGCGCATCGAGCCGGCCCGGTCGGCCAGGAAGTTCTTCAAAATGCCCTTTTCAATGAGCAAAGTGCGCTGGACGGGCATGCCCTCGTCGTCCACATCCAAGCTGCCAAAGGCCCCCTCGGAAAGCCCCTCGTCCCAGGCGGTGAGGTTTTTGTGGGCAATCTTCTGGCCTTTTTTGTCGGCAAAGGGGGTGGTTTTGCGCTCAATTTGGGTGGTTTCCAAGAGATGCCCACAGGCCTCGTGGAAGATGACGCCGCCAAAGGCGTTGGACATCACAATGGGGTAGGTGCCCGATTCCACGTAGTCGGCATAGAGCATCTGGCCGGCAGCCTCTGCCAGCTCCTGGCTGTGGGCCACAAGATCCCAGCGGCGCAAAAAGTCGGGATCCCCGGTGCCCCCCGCGCGCTGGCTAACGGAAGCGCGATGATCCCCGTCGGCACAGAGCAGGGTAGAGCTGACCGACTGGGTAAGGCGGATGTCGCGCACAAAGGTGCCGTCGCTGCAGGCTACCAGGATCTCCTGCCAGTCGCGGAAGTAGTTGGTGCGGCGGGACTGGATGTGGTGAGCTTGCCGCTTGAGCTCTGCGTTGGCCCGCCCCAAGATCTCCCCCATCTCGGCAAGGGAGCTGCATTCTTTGAGCCAGCCGTCTTTGCGGCGGCGCTCGGCGTAGTCCTGCAAGATCCCCAAGTTGACAGGGGAGACCAAGGCGGCAGGGCCTGGGGGGGTAAGGCCCATCAAGAGCAGGCCTTTTTCCAGGGCGGCTTTGAGGCCGGCAAAGGAGAGATCGTTGGTGCTGACGTAGCAGTCGGCCAGGCCGCGGAACACCCGCACGCCGGCGCCAGTGGCAAGCCGAGGGGTGATGCTGGTGATGGCGTCGTCTTCGGCCAGGCAGCTGATGGAGTTAACCCGCTCCAGGAAGATCTCCACCAGGTCGGCGCCAGCAGCCCGCCCCCAGCCTAAGAGAGTTGCAAGGGGATCCCGCCAGTCTTCGTCGAAGCGCTGCAGGGTGGGACGATAGTCGAGGTTGGGCAGTTCTTTGGACAAAAGCAGCATAGGAGGCCGAGAGCACTCAAAAGAGGGAAAGGGCAGGCTGAGATGCCGCCACCTTTTGTTCCCTCAGTTTAACAAGACGTAAAGGCTGCCCTTTTGGGGAAAGAGACTCCAAGCTTGACAAGGGCAGAGGAGCAGCCGAAGATCGCTGCACAAGGATCCCTCACCTTGCAATGGCTGCCAAGAAAAGATCCTCGGAGCTTCAGCCCAGCCTATTTGACGATCCCCTAGAGCCACCTGCCCCCGCTGCGGAGACGCTTCCCCAATGGGATCAGATCCCGCTCTCGGCCCAGGTGCCCATTCCCCCCGGTACCTATCGAGAACTAGAACAACTGGAGCAGCACTGCCGGGTCTGCCAGCGCTGTGAATTGGCGGCCAACCGTACCCACGTGGTGGTGCACCGCGGCAACCCCAAGGCCAAGATCGTGATCGTCGGAGAAGGGCCGGGGGAAAACGAGGATCTGCAGGGGCTGCCCTTTGTGGGCAAGTCGGGGCAGTTGCTCGATAAGATCTTGGCCTCCGTGGGGCTAGATTCCGAACGGGACACCTACATTTGCAATGTCGTCAAGTGCCGTCCCCCCAACAACCGCGTGCCCACCCAGGAGGAGATGGACGCCTGTCGGCCCTATCTGCTGGAGCAGATTCGCCTGGTGGATCCCTGGATCATTCTGTTGACGGGGGCCACTTCGGTGCGCTCTCTTTTGGGGGATAAGCGCGGCATCACCAAGATCCGCGGCGAGTGGATCCAGTGGCAGGGGCGCTGGTGTATGCCGATTTTCCACCCGGCCTATTTGCTGCGCAACCCCGACCGCACCCCCGGCAGCCCCAAGTGGCTGATGTGGCAGGATATTCAGGCGGTGAAGCAAAAGTACCTAGAACTTGCCGGCGCAACGCCGCCCCAGCCGGACTTCTGAGCTACTTTCCCTGGTATTTGGCCAGCGCCGCTACCCTCACCCCCAGCCCCTCTCCCAAGGGAGAGGGGGGTATGGGATCCCTAACTTGCAGGCTTGAAGCCGCTCAGCAGGCCGAAGCGCAGCAAGCCGCTGGCATAGGCCCGCCGCATCAGGCCCAGCCCCAGCGCCCCACGGACGGTGACCCAGCCGCTGCGCAGCAAAGCCGGGATCCACCGCCAATCGCGAGCCGAGGCGATCACCTCGTCCCAAAAGGGGGCCACCCGCTCCGACCAGTCGGCGGTGCGCAACCGCTCGAACCCCACCTGGTGGGCCAGCGCTTCATACTCCGACAAGCTGATGACATAGGGCAGGCAGTACACGTCGTAGATCTGCTGCAAAAGGCGCTCATCCTGGCGGCTCAGGGATCCCTCGCGGTGGCACCAGGTAACCACCATCATCTGCCCGCCCGGCTGCAAGACCCGCCAGCACTCGGCCAGAAACCGCCGCTTATCCGGCATGTGCTCGCCGCTTTCCAGAGCCCAGACCAGATCGAAGGTGTTGTCGGCAAAGGGCATGTCCAGGGCATCGGCCACCCAAAAGCGCACCCTGTTGCTCAGGCCGGCTGCTTGAGCGCGCTCCTCGGCCCGCTGGGCCTGGACAGGGCTGAGGGTAATGCCTGTTACCTCGGCGCCAAAGCGCCGCGCCAGCTCCAGGCTGCTCCCCCCAATGCCACAGCCGAGATCGAGGATGTGCCGGGGGGGCTTGGGATCCCCGATCTGGCCCCATTGAATGACTCGGTCGATGAGATCGATCTGGGCTTGGCGGCGATCCTTGCCGGTCTGGCCCGGCTCGTAGTAGCCGTGGTGCATGTGCTCTCCCCACACCTGCTCCCAAAGGCCAGAGGAAGCATCGTAGAAGCGGCGGATGCGTTGGTTGAGCGGAGAGGTCATCGGCAGGTGCAGGTCGGGATCCCTCTTATTCTGGACGATCTTGCCGTCCTTCCTGGCCCTGGGGGCGGGCTGGCAAAACCCCGATTAAGCTGGGAAAGTAGGCTCTTGTTGCCGCTGGGATCTTGGCCACCTCAGACTTTGCCCTCGAGCAGCTTCTCTTCACCCCGGCCACGCCCGAGCCCGACGCGGTGCGGCTGATCTACGCTTTCCCCAACACCTACTCGGTGGGGATCACCAGCCTCGGCTACCAGGTCATCTGGAGCCTGCTGGCCAGCCGCCGTGATGTGTCGGTCGCCCGCCTGTTTACCGACCTGGCCGAGCCGCTGCCGCGGGATCCTGAGCTGCTGGGCTTTTCCCTCTCCTGGGAGCTGGACTACGTCCACATCCTGGATCTGCTGGAACGACAGAGGATCCCCCTCCAGGCCGAGGCGCGGGAAGAAGCGCACCCCCTGGTTTTCGGCGGCGGCCCGGTGTTGACGGCCAACCCTGAGCCCTTTGCTGCGTTCTTTGACTTGATCCTGCTGGGGGACGGGGAGGGGCTGGTGGAGCAGATGATCCAGACCTATCGGCAGGTACGGCGGGGATCCCGCGCCGAAAAGCTGCAGGCGCTGGCCCAGGTGCCGGGGATCTACGTGCCCAGCCTCTACGAGGTGCGCTACCGCGGGCCCGACGGCCCAGTGGAGAAGGTGATCCCCAAGCTGGACGGGATCCCCAGCTCCATCCGCAAGCACACCTTCCGCGGCAACACCCTCTCGGTGTCCACCGTGGTTACCCCCAAGGCGGCCTGGGAGAGCATTTACATGGTGGAGGTGGTGCGCAGTTGTCCGGAGATGTGCCGCTTTTGCCTGGCCAGCTATCTAACATTGCCTTTTCGGGCAGCGGATGTGGAGGGACATCTGATCCCGGCGGTGGAGCGGGGGCTGCAGGTTACCCAGCGGATTGGCCTTTTGGGGGCTTCGGTAACCCAGCACCCCCAGTTTGAGGAATTGCTGGAGTACCTGGCGCAGGATCGCTTTGAGCAGGTGCGCCTTAGCCTGGCCTCGGTGCGCACGGGCACGGTTACGCCTCGCTTGGCGCAAGTGCTTTCCCGCCGCGGCAGCCAGTCCATTACCGTGGCCATCGAAAGCGGCTCGGAGCGGCTGCGCCGGGTCATCAACAAAAAGCTGGCCAACGAAGAGATCCTGGCGGCGGCTGCCCACGCCCAGGCCGGCGGCCTGAAGGGGATCAAGTTCTACGGCATGGTGGGGATCCCGGCGGAAACCCAGGCCGATCTAGAGGCCACGGTTGCCCTCTTCAAGGAGCTCAAGAAGGTGGCTCCCCGCCTCCGCTTCACCCTGGGCTGCAGCACCTTTGTGCCCAAGGCCCACACCCCCTTCCAGTGGCAGGGGGTGGATCCCCAGGCGGAGAAAAAGCTGCAGTGGTATCAAAAACACCTGCGCCCCCTGGGCGTGGAGTTCCGCCCGGAAAGCTACAGTTGGTCGGTCATCCAGGCCTTGATCTCAAGAGGGGATCGGCGGGTGGCCCAGGTTTTGCAGCTAGCACGGCAGTGGGGCGATTCCCTGGGCAGCTACCGCCGCGCCTTCAAAGAGCTCAAAGGGCAACTGCCGCCCCTGGACTTCTACGTGTACCACAACTGGGATCCGGCGGATCCCCTTCCCTGGCAACACATCGAAGGCCCTCTCAGCCTGGAGCGGCTGCAGCAGCACCGCCAAGAGGCCTTTTCCGTGTAGCATGTCGTGCCTAAAATCCCCTAGGAAGGGGATTGACGGTGAGAGCCTGAAGCGGCCAGAAACGCCTCGATCTCGGCGCGGTGGGGCAAACTGGGCTGAGCGCCAGGGCGGGTTACACACAAGGCCGCAGCGGCATTGGCAAACCGCAGGGCTTCCCTCAGGGATTTGCCAGCAGCCAGGCAAGCGGCCAAAGCACCGCAGAAGCTGTCGCCGGCAGCAGTGGTATCCACCACCAACACGGGGTGGGCTGGCAGATGGCCCCTTTCCTCCCCATCGGCCCAGACCAAGCCCGCTCCCCCCAAGGTGATGATCACTGTCGGGATCCCCTGCCGTTGCAAGGCTTGGGCCACTTTTTCGGCTTGCGCGGGTGTCTCCACCGGGGATTGGGCAAGAGCAGCGGCTTCGCTTTCGTTGAGCACCAAGTAGCGCACCTGGCGCAACAGGGATCCCGGCAGGGGCACCACAGGGGCTGGATTGAGCAGGACGGGGATCCCTTGGGCAAAGGCTTGCTCTGCCACCGCCTGCACCGTGGCCAGGGGGATTTCCAGTTGCAGCAGAACCATCGCTGCCGGCGTCCAAGGAGGCAGCTGGGCGGGGGTGTAGCGACCGTTAGCGCCGGGGCTGACCACAATCCGGTTTTGCCCTGCTGGATCCACAGTGATCAGAGCGATGCCGCTGGGCCCTTCCAGCTCCCGCAGGTGGTGGGTATCGACGCCGTTCTGCTCCAGGTTCTCTCTCAACAGGCGGCCAAAGCTGTCAGATCCCACTGCCCCCCACATCTCCACCTGGGCTCCCGCCCGTGCCGCTGCCACCGCTTGGTTGGCCCCCTTGCCGCCAGGGTAGGTGGCGTAGTCGGATCCCAGCACCGTTTCCCCAGGCCCAGGATGGCGTGGTACCTGCACCACCAAGTCCAGATTCAAGCTCCCCACTACGCGAACTAGGGCTGTCATTGGCTAGCTGAAAAACGGTGCCCTAGAGGTAGCTCATTCTAGCTCCCACCACTTGGTTGGAGAACTTTCCACCTTGGAGAGGATTGGCTATCTTGTGAGGGGGTGACGCGGAAACAAGCCATGCTGCTGACCACTACAGACTTGCTCCAAGGTAGAGAGGTTGAGCATTACTTGGGCATTGTTACCGCCGAGGTAGTTTATGGCACCAATGTTCTACGGGACTTCCTTGCTGCCCTCCGCAACATCATCGGGGGACGCACAAGAACCTATGAAGAAGTTTTCGAGAATGCCCAGAAAAAGGTTTTGGAAGAGTTGGAGCAGCGAGCCAAACGTTTGGGAGCAAATGGCATCCTAGGCGTTAGCATTCATACCAACATGAGCGCGACCATGATCCTCGTTACCGCCGCCGGCACCGCCGTCAAGCTGCGCTAGAACCTTTAGGCCAGGCTCTCCATCAATGCCTCGTCGATCTCAAAGTTGGCGTAGACATTTTGCACATCATCCAAGTGGTCCAGCCGCTCCATGAGGGTCAGTACCAGCTTGGCTGTCTCGGGGTCCTCCACATGCACCTCCGTAGAGGGGATCCAGCGGATGGCCGCCTCTTGCACCTGGTAGCCTTCTTTTTTGAGGTAGGTGGCCACCTGCTCCAGCAGGGTGTAATCGCAATAGACCTCTGCGCCGGTTCCCTCCACCTTGAGATCCTCCCCTCCTGCTTCGGCTACCGCTAGCAGCAGAGCTTCGGGATCTGTCACCCCCTCCAGGTTGATCACCCCTTTTTGCCGGAACAGCCAGCTGACGCAGCCGCTTTCCCCCAAGCTGCCGCCGACTTTGCTGAAGGCCTCCCGCACCTCGGCAGCCGTGCGGTTACGGTTGTCGGTCATCGCCTCGATCAAGACAGCTACCCCCCCAGGGCCGTAGCCTTCGTAGCGAATTTCCTCCAGGGGGCTGTCGTCGGTCCAGTTGCCGGATCCCTTAGCGATGGCCCGTTCAATGTTCTCGGCGGGCATGCCTGCCGCTTTGGCTTTCTCCACCGCTGAGCGCAGCCGAAAGTTGGCGTCAGGATCGGGCAGGCCGTTGCGCGCTGCCACGATGATGGCCCGGGAAAGTTTGGTAAATAGGCTGCCCTTTTTGGCATCTACACGGGCTTTTTGCCGCTTAATATTGGCCCATTTACTGTGTCCTGCCATGCTGTGCCCACCAGTCAAGCAATCCACGGGGAGGGATCCCCTAACTCTGAAGCCTAGATCACCACCTGCTCAGGTCTCAACCCCAGGGGAGTAGGTCAGGGCTGAATGGGTTGCCGCTCGATCACGCCCCCCGGTGGCGGTGGAGCTTCCGGCGTTGCTTGAGGTGTAGGCGTTGGTGTCTCTATAGGAGCTGGCGTGGGAGGCAAAGGAGGTACAGGCTCTTCAAGCACAGCCTCAGGCGGAGGGGTCGGGGTTGGCGGCTGAGTTAAAAAGGGCGTTACCTGTTCCAGCAGCTCGGCATAGAAGATTCCGTCCTGCTCCGACCCAAAGCGGCCCACCGCCCAGCGGTGACGGGGCACAAACAGGGTTTGCAGCAGCACTTCCCGACTGGCGAAAGAGGGAGTGCCCACAAAGACGTAGCCATCGACAATGACACGGTTCAAGTCAGGCCGAGTTTGAAACACCCGGTCCACCTCCCGCAGCATCTCCGCATCCAGCCGCTCCAGCAGAGTTTCCAGAGTATCTTCAGGCCTGACCAAAACCCGCACTGGAAAGCGATAGCTTTCGCATCGATACTCTCCGCAGAGCTTAACCAGCTCGTTCCGAACTCGGATCTGCACCGCCGGATCGATGTCTCTCACCGGCAGGGAGACTTCTGGCTCTGGCTGCTGTTCCGCTTCCTGGGCCCAAGTCAAGAGGTGGCCACCCCAAGCTCCCAATAGCAGCGATCCGCACAACAAGGCGAGTTCCCAACCTCCAAGGGGAAGGCTCCAGCCTGGGCTGCCTCGCTCAGGGCGTTGTGAAAGCAGGAGATTGGGATCCCGATTCTTACTCAGCGGGCTGTTCATAGGTTAACCACTACGGCGTCGATAGCTACCGCCAACTCTACCCGACATGGGCCTAGGAGGCACTAGGCTAAAACGGAGCCGCTCCTGCTGGATGTCGCTGCTCAAAGGATCAAGGGGAGGGATCGATGGATTGCCAAATCCGTTCGCTGCAGCTTGCCGAAATGGCTGTAGTCTAATCTGGAGGAGCCAATGAGCCTGCAAGAGGTATCTATGCCAGCGCTAGCATCAAAGGTTTGGGGATCCCCCTTGAAGCTTTTCTGCGGCCTTCTAGCCTCGGCTGCCCTCCTAGCAGGCTGTGGGGGAGCTGGAGGGACGGTGCCACCTCCAGTCAATGTTTGCGCGCAAGCCTTTCCAGCGATTTTCGAGGCCAAGAGCTTGCGCCCAGGAGCAAGGCGCAGTGGAACCTTGGGGCCAAATAGCGACTTGGAGATCTACTTCGATGAGAGGGACAATGTCATAGATGCCCGGGAAGTTCCACCTCCCCCTGGCACGTTCACCTTTTATGTCGACGGATTCCTTTACTTTCCTTCTGCAGCCAATGTTACAGGAGTTACTATCCGCCTAACCAGTCCAGTCTTCGACCCTCTGCTGGCCATCTTTGGTTTTGATGTCAACAGGGAGACTGATCCGGAACTCTTCTTCATCAACGATGACGCAGAGCCTGGTGATTTCACCACCTCTGAGCTGACGATCCCAGTACGGCAAGACCGCTGTTACTTAGTGCTGGTGCAAAGCTACTGGGCCCAGAATGCCCGCAGCGTTGCTCCGGGTAGCCCAGGCCGAGGTCCCTATACCCTCGAGGTGGTGAGGGAAACCTCTGCCGCGCCTCCTCCTCCCCCTCCCATCCAGCAGAAGCCTGACGACAGGGAAAACGGCGGTGGCGGTGACCGAGGCGGTTTGGGTATTTAGCTCTGGCGGGTAAGCCTAATGGCAAAGCTTGCGCTGCCGCAGGTGGCCGTGCCGCGAATGGAGCGCCCGTCGGCGCTGACGGTGCCGCTCCACGTGATGGTTGGGGTACCGCTACCCCCTATCCTACCGCTAACAGAAAGTTGGTTGCCGATAAGCTGGCCGCCGCGCTCGGAAAAGCTGGGTGAGGAAATGGTGATCTGGTTGCCGTCTTGCCGAATGAAGACGGTTTCCTCAATGCCAGTTGCAACATTAACCTTACACAGGGATCCCTGCCAGACAAAGGATCCTCCCTCATAGAGCCACTGACCGCTCAAAGCAAACTCTGGCGCAGGCGTTGGTGTTGCTGGGGCTGGCGTCGAGGTGGGCGTCGGGATCGGGGTGGGGGTAGGGGTAGGAGTACGGGGGACGAGCGGGGTAAAGCGAGGGATAGGGGTAAGCGCTGGTGTTGGCACTGGCGTGGGAGTGGGTGTTGGGGTTGGAGGGGGTGTTGGTGCCGGAGTTCGAGTAGGCGTTGGCACCGGAGCAGGAGTGGGTGTCGGTGCAGGGGTTCGTGTAGGCGTCGGCAGTGGAGCAGGAGTGGGCGTCGGTGCTGGAGTTCGAGTAGGTGTCGGCACGGGAGTGGGAGGGGGTGTCGGTGTTGGCGTTGGAGTGGGGGCCGGGGTTGGCGTTGGGGTGACTTCAGCAGTAGGGATCGGCTCCGGCTCTTTCTGGGTATCGCGGATGGTTGGGCGCGGCCAGAGCAAAAAGGCGGCTAGCAAAGCCACAGCGCCTCCCCCGGCCAAGACCCACTTTAGGCTGCTGCCGGAAGGCTGGAGAACCGTTGGGGGGGCGGCTTGCGGCAGGGGACGGGTAGGGGGAGTATCCGTTCGTGGTGGGACGGGGGGATCCTGAGGGGGAGCAGCCGGAAGCGTGTTGCTGGCCTGGATGACTGTAGAGGGCGTTTCGGCAGTTTCGCCTTCAACTTTGGGGGAGGGATCCGGCGCAGCTTCTGCCGAGGGATCTGAGGGGAGAGGTTCCCGCTCGGCGATGTAATAGGGGATCCCTGCACCTGCAGGCGGGATGGGCTCATCTTCGACAAGATCCAGATCTTCATCGCGGATGTCTTCAAAGGCTCCAGAAGCCGATCCTGTATTGCCGGTGGTTTTGATCGGCGGTCTGGGATCGGAAGAGGGTGGAGCCTCGTTTTGAGCCTTGGCACCGCCGGTGGGAAGAATCACGGTACTGGCCTGGCTGCTGGGGAGTTGAGTGGCCACCGTCAGCTCATAGGCCTGCAGCAGCCGCTCCCCCAGCTCCTGCATCGTCTGCGGGCGTTCGTCCGGGTTTTTCTTCAGGCAATCCATCACCACCGCTACGATGGCGGGTGGGATCGGCTGGGGGGCTGTCTCCGGGTTGATCTCAAGGGGGTTTTCATAGCAATGGGCGTGGATCCAACTGTGCAATGAGTCGGTTTCCAAGCGAAAGGGCATGGATCCCGTCAGCATCTCGTAGAGCACCACCCCTAGGGAGTAGATGTCTGAGCGGGCATCCAGAGATTTGCCGCGTACCTGTTCAGGAGAGGCGTAACGAGCTGTGCCGATAAATCCGCCCCCTTTTTGGGTGCCTAGACTAAGGGTGTGATCCGCCAGCGTTTTGGCCACGCCGAAGTCGAGGATCTTGAGCTGAGACGTAAGCTGGCCATCTTGAAAAACGCGCTCGACAAACAGGTTGCTGGGCTTGATGTCGCGGTGAATCACGCCCCGAATCTCGCGGCCTTCCACGTTAGCTCGGAAGGTGTGGGCAAAGTGCAGCCCTTCACAAGCCTGCAGGGCCAGCCGAATGGCCTGCCGAACTGGCAAGGCTCCTTTTTCTCGGATTAGCTTCCCCAGATCCTGTCCCTTGAGGTACTCCATCACCAAATAGGCGTGCTCCCCCTCTTGGCCGTGATCCAGGACTTTGACGATGCGAGGATGTTGGCCTAAAAGGGTGCTGACGCGGATCTCTTCGGCAAAGCGGCGGCGCAAATCATCGAGCTGGGCGTTCCCTCGGCTCAGCAGGGTAGGGGCATACAGGATCTTGACCGCCACCTCTTGGCCGTTGTTGTGTAAGTCCAAAGCCCGAAAGACGGATCCCATGCCGCCACCACCGATTTCTTGAATCAGTTGGTAGCGGCCACCCAAGAGGCGATTGGTGAGATCGGGGACCATAGGTTTGCAGGCACAAAGCAGCTTGGGCAGGGATGTCCATACGATAAACCAATTGCTGGAGTTTATACCCGCTCACTCAGGGATCCCGTTTGCTCCCTAAGGGGATAGTCATCCTCAGACCCTCTCTCTGGGAGCAAGAGGTAGGGGTAGCGCTCCGGGCCACTCGCGCGTTCGCAACAGCGCAGCAATAACGACGTAACAAGCTGTTTCACCGCCATTCGTTAGATCAAAAAATTCCCAGTAAATTGTGAAAAAAAGCGGAAGGGAACGCTTGGGGAAATTTGTCTGGGCGACCCCCAGCTTGAAGAGGGATGATGGGAAAGGATCCCTGCGCGAGTCAGCCATGGATCTGGGCTTGGTGGTGATTGCCTACAAGGAGGGGGATCGCCAGAGCAAGGCTACCTGCCAGCTGTGTGCGGAGCAGCTGCGTCGGCGCGGCGTTACGGTACTGACGGCTCCCACTGGCTTGCACCACAACCCCTACCCGGTCTTTTTGGAGGCCACCTCGGATCCCATCGATTTGGCGGTGGTGCTGGGGGGAGACGGCTCGGTGTTGGCGGCGGCCCGCCACCTTGCTCCCCATGGGATCCCCATTTTGCCCATCCAGTCGGGAGGCAGGCTGGGGTTCTTGGCCCAGTCGGAGCAGGTGCTGCACCAGGATCCCTGGGATCGCATTCAGGCAGGAGACTTTGTCCTCCAAGCCCGCATGATGTTGCAGGCCCAGATTTGGGAGCAGCCCCAACTGGGACAAGGGGCTGTCCCTGGGGAGGGAAAGCAGGAGGGCCGCCCGGTTAGCGAAGTGTACTACGCCCTCAACGAAATGTGCCTAAAGCCCATCAACCGGGAACGCCTGCCCGCCGCCATCATGGAAATCGAAGTCAATGGCGAGGTTCTGGATCAGTACCACGGAGATGGCGTGCTGGTGGCTACTCCAACGGGATCCACCTCCTACACCTTGGCAGCCAACGGCCCCATCCTCGAGCCTACCTTTGAGGCCATCATCATCACCCCCATCTGTCCCCTCAGCTTGTCCAGCCGGCCCATTGTTATCAGCGGCACGGCCACGGTGGAGATCTGGCCCCTTGCCGATCCAGAAGGGCTGACCCGCCTCTGGACGGATGGTGTCTTGGCTCAATCGGTCAACCCTGGCCAGTGGGTGCAAATTCGACGCGCTCCCCTGCCAGCCAAGCTGCTGATCTTAGAAAAAGACCTTTCCTACTTCCGCACCCTGCGAGAGAAACTGCAGTGGGCCGGCAGCCGCATCTACATTCCCACTACCAACCACTGCCCGCCAGGGAGATAGGGAGGCCTTACTCAATCGGAATAAATTGCAGCAGGGATCCCGGCTCAACGAGATGACCTGGCGCCGCTTCCCCCTCCTGAGGAGGGTGAGCTAGGAGCAGGCAGCGATCTTGGGGAGTGAGGCTGAAGCCAGTAGGGGAGTTGGAGGGCCCTTGGGAGCCCAGCTGCGGGTCCCCGACGAACGTCAGTTGGGCTAGGAGGGCCAACAGCCAGTCGAGATGGGGCAGATCGGCTCCAAAAGCAGTTCGCGTCTGCAAGGTGGCCAGAGCCACGGGGTAGCCTTCTCGAATCAAATAAGTGAGGATCCCAGCGCAGCGTTCTACAGCCCGCTCCAGCTTGTTGCGATGCGCTTCAGGGCTTTCTCCCCGCGGCTGCCAGCGATTTTCAAAGCAGAGGACAATGGCCTGGGAACGGGGGCGCTCCAGCTCCCGCACGACCAGTTGATCTCGCTTGGCCGAGATCTTCCAATGCACAGAGCGCACATCATCTTGGGGACGGTATGGCCGCAGGCCGAGGTAGTCCCCCTCCTGGCCGGGCTGAGGGCGCAACTGGCTGCTGCCGCTAAAGTGCTCCCACAGCGGCAGTCCCTGGACGAGGGCAGGCTGGGGAAATACAATCACCGCCTGCGGCTCCTCGATCGCCACTGCCTTGCGAAAGAGTTCAAAAGGAAAGCTGGTGGCAATCTCAAAACCCTGCAGCTGCCACACCCCTCGCCTTGGGAAGGTGTGCTGATAGAAGGTGTCCAGCTTGGCACCGGGATCCAACCGCAGCACATAGCTGGAAGGCCAATCCGTCCGCTTCAGTCCCTCGATGCGTTCCCTCACCTGGAGGGAAAAACTGGGCAGGCGCCGTTTGCGATTGACCAGCGTCAGCCCCACCAAGACCGGCTGGCCAGCAAAGATGCGGCTGGGCAACTGCCGGCTCACCTCCAGATCCTTGAGGGTAAGCTCGGAGAGGAGGCCGCTAAGCAGAATGAGGCTAAGCAGCATCCCCAGAACCAAGTAGAGGGGATTGTTGCCCGTGTTAAAGGCAGCAATACTCACTAGGAGCGTGATCCCAACAAACCAGCCCCCGATGCGAGTAAAGCGCAGGCGGCGTAGAAAACGAACGCGCTCTTTCGATGACAGCTTTGCAGGGACAGCTCCGAGTTGGGGAAACTGGTGCAACCACGGAAATAGTTGAAGTAATCTTCGGCTGAGCTTCGATAGCACCTGAGCTCCCTCCTCCAGGGCTGCTAGGGTTCTTCTGCCAAGATTTCAGCAATGGCCAGGGCCACCCGCTCCTGTTGCTGGAGGGTCAATTCAGGAAAACAGGGCAAAGACAACACCTGGGCAGCACAGAGCTCGGCATTGGGCAAATCTCCAGGCTTATATCCCAGCTTGCGGTAGACGGGCTGGAGATGAAGGGGAGTAGGGTAATAAACTCGGCTGGCAATGCCTCGCTTCTGCAACTGCCGCTGCAGTCGGTCGCGCCGCCGCGAGTCGGTTGGGTGGGAACCGGGCACCCGCACCGTGTACTGATGCCAAACGGAGTTTCCCCCCTTTGCCACCTGGGGCAGGATGAGGCCAGGGATCCCTTGCAACAGGCGGTGATAGCCCTCGGCAATGGCCTGCCGCCGCCAGTTCCACTCCCGCAGGTAGGGCAACTTGACCGACAGGATTACCGCCTGCAGCGCGTCCAGACGGCTGTTGAGGCCGATGTATTCGTGGTGGTATTGGCCAACCTGGCCATGGTCTTTGAGGATGCGCACCTTGCGGGCCAGTTGCGGATCCCGGGTCACCACTGCCCCACCATCCCCTGCGGCCCCCAAGTTTTTGGTGGGAAAAAAGCTAAAGCAGCCGATATCTCCCCAGGTGCCCACCGGCTTGCCTCCCCAGCAGGCTCCTATGGCCTGGGCGCAATCTTCCACCACTGCCAACCCATGGCGTCGCGCAATGGCCAAAATTTGGGTCATGTTGGCTGCCTGGCCAAACAAATGCACGGAGATTATGGCTTTGGTGCGCGGGGAGATGCTTCTTTCGAGAAGCTGGGGATCCAGGTTGAAGGTGCAGGGATCCACATCCACGAACACCGGCCGTGCCCCCACCAAATCGATGGCCTCGGCGGAGGCAAAAAAGCTAAAGGCAGTGGTGATGACCTCGTCGCCCGGTTGGATCCCAAGGGCGCGCAAGGCCAGCACCAAAGCATCGGTGCCGGAATTGCAGCCAACAGCCTCCAGGTCCCCGCCGCCAAGAAACCGGGAGAATAGCTCCTCAAAACGCCGCACCGCCTCTCCCCCGATGTACTGGCCTGAGGCCAGCAACGCCTCCACCTCGGGCAGAAGGGTTTCAGCCAGAGCGCGGTATTGCAAGGTCAAGTCCAGCAGCGGAATAGGCTCATCCGTCACGGTGCTGCCTTTTGGGAAGGTAGCGGCCACAGCCCATTATCGAGGATGAGAGCTTTCGACACTCCCACCAACTAAAGAAAGCTGGAGAATTCTTACCCAGTCCGTTGCTGGACTCGTAAAGGCGTTGTCAAGCCGCCTCTAGACAGCTCTCACAGCCCTGTCCCGCTAGCGCAAGCAAGGACATAATGCCAAGGCTCTGCTTGGTTTGTCTTGCTTAGCTGCCGGCTAGGTTTTTCACGAAGGTAGGTCAGTATGTACAGTGTAGCAGAGAGAGAAATCAGCGATTAAAATCGCCTATGCCTCTTCCCTGAGGCGGAAAAGCTGATTTTCGGCGTCCACAACGCTCTGGCCCCAAGTGATTCTTCCCTTATCTTCGCTACAAGTGGACTGCTGGGATCCCAGCCCACTCCGAATCTATCCCAATCTGAGATAGAGTAAACGCGGTACGTCCCTGGCCAGGGATTCCCTAGGTCAGCTACAGCTATCGACAGGATGTTCTATGCAGGTTGCTTCTCAAGCAGTTCTCGGCAAAGCCCCTTTGGCCCCCCGAATTCTAGCTTTGGTGCCGGGAGGGATTGGCGACCAAATTCTTTTTTTTCCCACCCTGGCAAGTTTGCGGCAGCGCTTTCCAGAAGCGGAGCTAGAGGTGTTGGTGGAGCCGCGGGCGGCAGCTGCCTACGAGGTTTGTCCCTCGGTGAATCGGGTGCTAACCTTTCCGTTTAAAGAGCAGCTCTCGTTGGGAGATATCAGCGATCTGCTGGGGCGAATCCGGGAACGGCAGTACGATGCGGTGCTGAGCCTGGGCAGAAGCTTAGGGGTCAAGCTGCTGCTTTGGCTAACTGGGATCCCGAAGCGGGTTGGCTATGCTCCACCAGGGCCTGGGCGACCTTGGCTGACCGACCCGGTGCCCCTGAAGCCGGCCCAATATGCAGCGAGCATGTATCACGACCTGCTGCAGGGGTTTGGCATCACTGCGACGGCAGGCCTGCCTCAGGTTCGCCTAAAGAAGACAGACCTGGAGTGGGCCGAGCAGGAACGCAAGCGCCTGCTGGGGGATGCTGCCCAAGATTACGTGCTGTTACATCCCGGCGCCAGCCAACTGTCCCAGGAGAAGGGAATTCAGAAAATCTACCCCCCCGCCAGCTGGGTCAAGGTCATCAAGGGCTTCCGGGAAAAGCGGCCGGAGCTGCCGCTGGTGCTGCTGCTGGGGCCAGAAGATGAGCAGCTGGCGGAGGGCTTTCTGTCGCAACTGCCGGATCTGCCGGTGAGCCGCCCTCCCCACCTGGGCCAACTGGCGGCCTTGATTGCTGGCTCCACCCTGCTGTTGTGTACCGACAGCGCCCCCATGCACCTAGCAGTAGCCACCCAAACTCCCCTGGTGGCTGTGTTTGGCCCCACTGAGCCGGAGCGGCTGCTGCCTTCCGAAGGGCCGTTCCGCGCCGTTAAGGCTGCCAACGGGGTGATCGACTCGATTGCTCCTGAGCAAATCCTGCAAGTGATCTTCCCCGGCTAGCGGCAGAAGACTTTCCCCAAGACCAGCCCAAAAGGTTATGGGATCCTGCAGCCACTTCGGACAAGTTTGAAACCATTCCCTCACCCCAACTCCTCTCCCAGGACACTGCGCTCCTCGCCCCAGGGAGAGCTTGTCCCGCTATACCGGCTGTCCCAGCCTGGAAAGGGAGTAGCACAGTTTTCTCCTTCTCCCTCTAGGAAAAAGGCCGGGAATGAGGAGCTTGTTTGGCCATGCGGACGAAGGGACTTGAACCCTTACGCCTTGCGGCACTAGATCCTAAGTCTAGCGCGTCTGCCATTCCGCCACGTCCGCAAAAGCTGGCCCCGTAGGCCGGTTGTCAGCCGACTCGGATCCCGCTCAATTATGCTAACCCAAGCCGGCTCTGGCTAACCCGGCAACTGGGCAACGGCGACCTTCAGCTCCTCTGTGGCGTCCAAAACCACCCAGCCTTGCCCCCCTGCCCGCTTCCACAGCTCAAAGTGCAGGTGTGGCCCGGTTACCGCCCCGGTTGCCCCCACATAGCCGATCACGGATCCCTGTTCCACCACTTCCCCGGCTCTTACCGCGACTTCGGACATGTGGCCGTAGCGGGTGCGCCGACTGCCGCCATGGTCCAGCACAACCGTAATTCCCAGGCCTCCCAAGGATCCCGCGCTCACCACCTTGCCGCTCAACGCAGCCAGGATTGGCGTGCCCAGGCTGGCCCCCAGATCCACGCCGGCATGGAACTCTGGCTGGCCGCGGATGGGGTGAATTCGCATGCCAAACCCAGAGGTAATCGGCACGGGGTGGGGCAAAGGATAGAGCAACTGTTCTTCACCTGTCGCCAATTCGGGCAATGCCGGCGCTGGCGGCTTAGGCGTTTGGGGTTGGCTGGGATCCTCAATACGAATCTCTTCGCCTGGCATGAGGATGATGCGGCGACCGGAGCTGCGCTCCATCAGCACCACCGGCACCCCACTTTCCGGCTGAGCATCGACGGCCAAGTTCTGGGTTGCTGGCGGCTCCATAATAATTTCCCGCCCCACCACCGTCTCTGCGCGGGTTTCTGCCTCCAGGGTTGGAGAGCTGCCAGGTTTGGACGCCAAGCCTGGAGACTCTGGGCTGCCCGCCGGCAGGGGAATGGCACCATCCAACAGCAGGGCTTCTGCTCCAGGGGTGTCCAGAGCCGGGCCTATTGAGGGAGGAGGGGGCAGAGGATGGAGTTGCGTCTGCGCCAGCAGAGCGGTGGAAGAGAAGCAGAGCAGCAGGCCCAGTCCCAACCCTAAGCCCAGGCCCAGCCGCCGCAGCAGCCGCGCCCTTCTCGCCAACCGGCTGCCTGGCCGGGAGAGAAGACGCAGCCAAAAAGACTTTGCCGACATGCGCAAGGGATCCAACACGGGTCACTCAGGAGGAAACGAAGGGCCACTGGCAAGAGACGCTTGATAGCTCAGGCGCACCTGGTCGGGAGAAAGGACGAGGATCTGTCCTCCTGGAGTTTGTACCCGCAGCCTGCCATCCTCGGCAAGGCCCAAAACCGTAGCCGACGCCTCACCAGGGAGCCATTGGACTTGCGGCTTCACCGTCCAGGCTTCGTACCTGGAGCGCACAGGGGCAAACCCCTCCTGCAGCCAGATCTGAAACCCGCGCTCCATCCCCTGCAAAACCCAGGCGGCAACTGCGGTGCTGTCCTGCCGGGATCCCAGAATTTCTGCCAAGGCAATCCCGCCAGCGGGCACGGGATTGTTGACATTGACCCCAACGCCGGCCACCAGCCCCAGCAGTTGCCCTCTCTCCCCAAAGCGGCTCTGCACCAAGAGGCCACCCAGCTTGCGCAGAGAACCCGGACACTGCTCATCCACCACCACCAGGTCGTTGGGCCATTTCAGCCGCAGCGGGATCCCCAGTTTCTGTCGTAGGCTATCCACAACACCCCAGGCCAGCGTCAGGGTCAACTCCAGCAGCGAATGCCGCAGAGGCGGGGATCCCAGCCAGACCGACAGATACAGCCCCCCCGGCTCCGAGTGCCACACCCGCCCGTGCTGGCCCTGTCCTGCCCGTTGGCGGGTGCTGACCAAAACCGTGCCCGGCGGCAGGGGCTGAGGAAACTGGCGCCCCCACTGCAAAAGCAGCCGGTTGGTGGAGTCGGTTGTCACCACCTGCAAGAGGTGGTGGCCCCATGCCCCCTGGCCCACCAGGGATCCCAGCCGCGAGGGGGAGAGCATGGCTAAGTCCCCCCAGCCCTAGCTCAACACGATATCTTCTGCCGGGCGTTGGGCCAACCGCTTCAGATTTTGATAGCGCAACATGTCCAGCAGGTCGTTGCCGGAGCGCCCCTCCAGACGGGCCTCCACGTGCAGCGCCTGCCCCAGCGCCTCCACCGCCTGCAGCCGTGGGATCCCGCGCAACACCAGGCGATCCACGGCGTAGGCATCGGCAGCCAGAAGACGGCGGTCGTTGGTCTGGTCGCGGCGCAACTGCCAAAGCGCCAAGCCGCTCAACCCTCCCGAAACCGTCGCCCCCACCGGGTCTTGCTGCACGACCTCGAAGATCAGGCTCAGCCCTCCCAGAGCCGCTATGGCCAGGTAAAAGTCGATCTGCCGCGAGGCTGCCCGGCTGTAGTAGCCCACCTTGTGGAGAAACAGCCCTGCCCGCTGCAGGGGAGTGAACTGTCGCCACTCGTAGGGTTTGATGAACAGCCGCATCTGCCGTTCCCAGGGCATCTGTCGGCGGCCCTTGATCACCACCGTCTGCCGCTCCGAGGCCGGCAAGATCTTCACGCTCTCCCGCATGCTGGCGGGCAGCAGATCCAGCAGGCGATCGATCTCAGCCTGGTCGAGAACGTAGTTGTCGTAGCTGTAGTACTCCGAGTTCATGCCGGGCCTACTCCTGAGCTTAATCCCATCGCCTGACGCATCTCTCGCACTGCCCGCTCCAATCCCACCAGCACCGCTCGACTGATGATGCTATGGCCGATGTTCAGCTCTTCCATGCCAGGGATCCGGGCCACCGGGCCGACGTTCCAGTAGGTGAGGCCGTGTCCGGCGTTCACCCGCAAGCCCAGTTGAATCGCCTGTTGGCTGGCCTGCCGCAGTTGGGCCAACTCCGCCTCTTGCTGCGCCTCCGAGGATGCCTCCGCATAGCGTCCCGTGTGCAGTTCCACCCAGCGGGCCCCCACCTGGGCAGCGGCGGCAATTTGGATGGGATCGGGATCGACAAACAAGCTGACGGGAATGCCGGATCCCTGCAGTTGGCTTACCACCTCGCTAAGACGCGACACCTGCCCGGCCACATCCAGACCGCCCTCGGTGGTGACCTCTTCTCGCCGCTCGGGCACTAGGGTGACATAATCGGGCTTGATCTCCAGGGCGATGGCCACCATCTCGTCGGTGGCGGCCATCTCCAAGTTGAGGTGGGTGCGCACCGTCTGGCGCAGTAGCCGCACATCCCGCTCCTGGATATGGCGGCGATCCTCGCGCAAATGCACCGTGATCCCATCTGCCCCTGCCAACTCGGCGATCACCGCCGCGGCCACCGGATCCGGCTCTACGGTGCGGCGAGCCTGGCGCAGGGTGGCGACGTGGTCGATGTTAACTCCCAGACTTAACAAGGCTCAACTTCTTTCACTGTAGCTGGTGATGAATGCTCCTAGTATTACATTATTCATTACTTGTGCCGGTCAGACGAGTCAGGGTATTGCGGGGCGCAGAGCTAAGGGGCACAGGCTTTATGATCGAGAACGACACCTCGCCCCTCCGGGATCCACTGCGGGCTTGCCATGACCAATCCAGATACCTCTTTGGCGGTGGGACAACACTCCATTGTTGACCGGGCGCGGGTGCCGGTCCTGATTGCCCAATACCTGCCGGTAGAAATCTGCATCTACTACCAGGTTGTGCCCCTCGCTCTGGACACCGACAGCTTGATCTTGGGCATGGTGGATCCCCAGGATTTGGCGGCGTTGGACTACGTGAGCAAGATGCTCGCCTATTCCCAGATCTCCGTTGAGCCGATCCCGATTACTTTTGAGCAGCAGCAGGATTTAATTGCCTACTACTTCAGCCATCCGCCGAGCCCGGCAGAGGTGGAGCAGCTACGCCTCCAGGCCCAAGCCAGCCGCGTCACCCGGGAAGTTCCTGCTCCCGTGGCCGAGCCGCCCAGCCGACTGACCCCCACCCAGCCGCTGCCGGCACGGCCAACTGCTCCGCCCCTTCCTGTTGACGAATCGGAAGAGACGGCGCAGCAGTTGCTGAACTCGATGCTGCGGCGAGCTTTGGAGGAGAAAGCGGAGCAAATTTTTGTTGAACCCCAGGAGGGGTTGGTGTGTCGGGTGCGCTACCGCCAGCAGGGGATTTTGCGGGATCTATTTAAGGATCTCTCGGAGTCGATACGGGCAAAGTTGATCGCCGCCATGAAGCGGATGATGGCCCTGGATGCAGGGCTGATCGGGGAGCCCCAGCAGGCGGAAGCAGAGCGGATGTATCGGGGGGAGCCGCTGGTGCTGCAATTGCGCATCATTCCCCAGCGCTCCAAGAGTGGCCAGGTTTCCTCCTCCAGGGAAGGCGCCATCCTCAGCATTCTGCGAGGGGAGACCCTCCACAAGTATCAGCAAGGCCAAAACCGCCTCCGCGTCTCCGAGACTGTGGCTTTGGCCCAGCAGGCCCATCAACTGCTGCAACAACTGCAAGCTGCCCTCAGCACCACAATCGAGAAGCTGAAGCAATACCCCACCCCCCCCGGCAGCGACTGGCCCCTGATGACAGAAATGCTGGCGGCCATTCAGGCCCAAGCCCAGATGATCGCCATCCGCCAGCAGGACTGGGAAAAACTCAATTCCGGCAGTTGATCTCCTATGGGCATTTGGATACAGGCCGGGCCACTGCTCTCCTGCCCCAATCCCTGCCTGTAGGAATCCAGAAGCCTCTCCTCCTCGCTCCAGGCGTCCCATTCCCACGACAACCTGAGCGGCTTCTTCCTAGCGGGATCCCTCCCGCAACAGCACCAAAATCACCCCGGCAATAATGCTGATGGTGGCCCCGGCAATCAGGCTGGTGGCCAGACGTTCCAGCCGTTCCCCAATGGTTTGGGCGGTGTCGAACTTAAAAGTGAGCTTTTCGACGTCACCCGAGAGCTTCTCGACCCGCTCCGAGAGCTTTTGGGTATCTCCTGAGAGCCGATCGATCCGATCCAGAATCTCCCCTTGTTGTTGGGTGAGGCGAGCTATTGCTTGGCTGTTGGTTTCAACCAGCCGCTCGACCCGCTCTAGGCGCTCTTCTGTCGAAATCGTCATGGGGCTTGGAAGTCACGAGCAGGGTATCTCCGCCTATCGATCCTAGGCTACTCCCGGCCTTTTGTCTCTCTAGCGTCGGCTTGACCGGACAGCCTCTGCTCCTACTGCCTCGGTTGAGTGCGATAATCTGGAGATCGTGCAGTCTTGTGCGCTAGCCGCCATGTCGTCAAAAGATCCGACGTCTTTGCCCCAGCCCAAGCTGCCGCCAGGAGAAACCTCCGCTGGCTCCAGATCCCGCGCTTGGTGGCAGGCTCAGCGGGAGAACTTGCTGACAGTGGTGCTGGCGCTGCTGTTGGCCTTCGGCATTCGCACCTTTGTGGCGGAAGCACGTTGGATCCCCTCCGATTCGATGCTGCCCACCCTAGAAGAAGGAGATCGGCTGGTGGTGGAAAAGATCAGCTACCGCTTCAGCTCCCCCAGACGGGGCGACATCATCGTCTTCTACCCGCCTGCCAAGCTGAACTTCGACGGTGCCTACATCAAGCGGGTGATCGGCCTGCCGGGGGATCGCATCCGCATTGCCGATGGCAAGGTGATCGTCAACGGCATCCCGCTCCAGGAGGACTATATCTACGCTCCCCCCAATTACTCCTGTCCGGGCGAGCGCTGCCCCGGCGTGCCCAACCAGGGATCCGAATTTCTCGTCCCCCCCGGCTCCTATTTTGTGATGGGGGACAACCGCAACGACAGCCAAGACTCCCATGTGTGGGGATTTTTGCCGGAAGAGAACATCATCGGCAACACCATCTTCCGCTTTTGGCCCCCCAATCGCCTGCACTTTTTCACCCCGCCAGAGTATCCGGAGCTCTCTTCTGAAGGGGCGCAGGCCTCGGGGAGTCGAACCTAAACCTGGGAAAACCTCTCAGCGGGCCCGCTCCAGCACATAGTCCACCATCTGAAACAAAGCTCGGCGGGCTACCGAATCGGGGAGAACTTCCAACGCCTCAGCAGCCCGACGGGCATAGTCTCGCGCCAACTCGCGGGAGCGCGGGATCCCATTGCTCTGGTAAACCCACTCCAGGGCCTGCTGGAGATCCTGGGGTTCGGCCAGCTCTCGGAGGATCAGCTCTCGCATCTGGGGAAACTCCTCCAGGGCGAACAAAACCGGTGCCGTCAAGTTGCCCTGGATGAGGTCAGATCCCACCGGCTTACCGAGCATCTCTGCCGAAGCGGTGAAATCCAGCAGGTCGTCCACGATTTGGAAGGCAATGCCCAGGTCGCGGCCAAAGTCGAAGAGGCGATCGGCCACCTCAGGACTGACCCCGCTCAGCAGCCCGGCGGCCTTAGAACTGCCGGATATGAGGGAGGCGGTTTTGTAGAAGCTCTTGGCCAGGTACTCTTCCAAGGACACATCCGGGTCGAAGCGGGTGAGGCTCTGGCGCACCTCGCCCTCCGGCAGATCCATGATCACCTTGGACAGGAGCTTCACCACTTCCAGATTGTCCAGGTTAGCCAAATACCAGGCAGCTTGGCCGAAGAGGTAGTCCCCCGCCAGCACCGCTACGCGGTTGTCGAAAAGGGTATTTACTGTGTCGATGCCCCGCCGCACATCGGCAGTGTCGATGACATCGTCGTGCACCAAGCTGGCCGTGTGGATCATCTCGGTAATTTCCGCCAGGCGCCAATGCTGCGGGGTAATCTCCCCATCCGGCGTAGTAGCCCGCGCAATCAACAGCACAATCGCCGGTCGGATCCCTTTCCCCCCCGCCGAAAACAGATGTTCGGCAGCCATGGCCAGAATTGGGTGTTTGGCGCTAACCAGCCGCGACAGGTTCTGGCGTAAACGCTCCAGATCCGCTTCTACAGGGCCAAAGGGGGAGAGCACAGAGGTCATGGAGCCAAAGTATGAGAGGTTTTACAAAATTTCATATCTCCCCTTATTGTAGAGCACCCCAACGTTCTCGGGGAAAAGCGAGCGGTATCATGCAAACAGTCCTCTGCTTTTTTATGTCGGATCCCGTTCCCCCAGTGCCAACCGGCTCTGTCCCCCCCCTCCCTGCAGAACCCGATTGGGAGGAGGAGTGGGAGCTTGCACTGGAGCGGCCACCTCTATCGGGGCGAGCCCAGCCTCACCACCATGACCCGCAGTCGCGGCGCAAGCTGATCCATCGTCTGGCTCGCATCGAGGGGCATGTGCGCGGGATCCGCTCCATGATCGAGCAGGATCAGCCCTGTCCGGATGTGCTGCTGCAGATTGCCGCTGTCAAGGGGGCACTGGATCGGGTGGCGCGCCTTATTCTTGACGATCACATCCGTCACTGCATCCGCCACGCCATCGAAAGTGGCAACATCGAGGTGGAACTGGAAGAGCTGCAGCGGGCCCTGGATCGCTACATCAGCTAGTGGATACAAGCCTTTCCCATGGGGGTGGGCTGGGCTTTGCTCAAGCCAAGGCTAGCTGTTGCCGTCGGCAGCGTAGCGCTCCAGCAGAGCGGCGCTTTTCAGTTGCCATTGCAGGCCCATGAAGGCCCAGTCCAAGAACTCGTTGATCTCCTCCTGGCTGAACTGCATGGCTTTGCCGATCTCGAAAATCAGGGCCTCTTCTTTTTCCGCCAGCTCGTTGTTGACCACCGCCATCGCCGCCAAATCTCTCAGGATCAAGGCTCCGGCTGCATTGTGTAGAGGAGGGATCCGGCTGAGGTCTAGGGTTGCGCCTGTCTCGTCGGCCAGATAGCTTTGGGCCACCTGTTTTTCGACGCCCATCCCTTCTGCAATTTGCAGGAAAAAGTTGCTCTCCTCTTCGTCCAACTGGCCGTCCACGCGGGCCACCGCGATCAAGGCTTTGAGGTAGAGCTGGCGCTGCTCATCTGTCAAGTCGGCGTAGTTGACCATAGGGGTTGCTGCTGAGCTTGGGTTTCCTCTTCAACTTTGCCACGAAGATGCCACCTGGTGTCGATTCGACCCTTTTTCAGCCGAGGAAAAATCGATTACAATAGAGGGCCTGTGTCATAGCTAGCCGCCAAGACTTCCGCTGGGATGTGGGAAGGGGCGGCAACTTGGCTTGCTTCATCTTTTTTTCTCTTGGTAACCCTTTACAGCTTGCGGAGCACCCCCGAGGAGCAGACACCCCATGGTTAAATTGCGGCTCAAGCGCTACGGAAAAAGACGGCAACCCACTTATCGCATCGTCGCCATCGAAAGTAAGGCCCGCCGCGAGGGTCGTCCGCTGGAGGAGTTGGGCTACTACAACCCGCGCACCAAGGAGACGGTTCTGGAGACGGCAGGCCTGCTCAAGTGGTTGCGTTGTGGCGCTCAGCCTACAGATACGGTGGACAGCCTCCTCAGGAAGGCCGGCATCTACGAGATGCTCAAAGCCGGCGAGGGCGGAGTGGTTGCCGCGATTCGCATCCCGGCTATCGCCAAGCCGGAGGCTGGGATCCCTGATCCGGCGCCGTCCACAGAGGAGCCTGCCGCTGTTTGCGAGGCCTCTGCCGAGATGGCAGGGCAACCGGGGGAAGTCGAGCCGGCTGGGGCGGCAGCGGAACCGAACTCCCAGGAGCCGGAGCCTGAGGAGGAAAAGCCTCAGGTTGAGGCCTAGGGTCGGCTACGCTTTCGGTTAAGCTTGGCTCGGCAGTTGTTCTTCCCTGTCGTCTAGCTCCCCATGCCGGATTACGAGGCCCTTGTCCATCTCCTGATCGAGCCGTTGCTCAGCGGTGGCCCGCCGCAAATGGATGTGGAAACCACTTGTGGCGGGCGCAAGGTATGGCTGCGGCTGGCTTTTGACCCCAAGGATCGCGGGCGGGTGTTGGGGCGAGGCGGGCGCACCCTGCAGGCCATTCGGCAGGTAATGATGGCGGCAGCTCAGTTGGCGGGGCAATCGCTGTACATCGACATCTACGGAGAGTCTGGAGAGCGGGAATGAGCCAGATCCTTACCTTCTTGGGCAAAGGGGGCACAGGCCGGAGCACCCTGGCCGTGGCAGCGGCCCGGGCAGCAGCCCAGCAGGGGCGGCGGGTGCTGTTGGTGGGCCATCAGCCGGGGTCGGGGCTGGAGATGCTCTTGGGCGGGATCCCGCTTTCCGGCGAGCCGGTAACCATTGCCGCCAATTTAAGTGTGGTGCAGTTGCGCACAACTCAGCTCCTGGAGCAACACTGGACGGCGGCCAAGGAGCTGGAAGCCCAATACGTGCGCACTCCCTTTTTCCGGGAGATCTACGGCCAGGAGCTGGGGGTGTTGCCGGGGATGGATCAGGCCCTGGCTCTGGAAGCCCTGCGTCGCTACGATGCCAGCGGCCAGTACGACTGTATTCTCTACGATGGGCCGGGGGATCTGACCACCTTGCGGGCTTTTGGGATCCCGGAGGTGGCCAGTTGGTACTGGCGGCGGGCTTCTAAAGCTTTTTTGGGCTCCGACTTGGCCAAAACCCTGCGCCCTTTCGTCGAGCCCCTGCTGCGATCGGTCAGCACAGTGGAGTTCTCGTCTTTAGAGGATCTGTCGAATCGGCTGGGGGGGATGACCAACATTTTCGAGGAGGGACGCCAGGCCATCGCCGATCCTCGTCGCGTGTTGGCCCACCTGGTAACCACCCCGGATCCGATGGCCGTGCAGACTGCCCGCTACCTCTGGGGCAGCGCCCAGATGGTGGGGCTGACGGTGGGTGGCCTCTGGGTCATGCCGCTGGTTCCTGGGGAAGTGTCGGCTGCCGATTTTTCTCCGCTGCCTGTGCGCATCCTGCCGCGGCGCCAGGGATCCGATTGGTCGGCTTTGGAAGAGGCGGTAGGAGGGATTTTCGCGGTGCCGCAGGTGCCGCCGCCGGTGGCCATCGACGAGGGAGCCCGTACCGTCAAGCTGTTTATTCCCGGCTTCAGCAAGGCCCAGATCGAGCTGAGCCAGTCGGGGCCGGAACTGACCATCACCGCCGGGGATCAGCGGCGCAACTTGTTCTTGCCCCCCAGCTTGGCAGGCCGGCAGGTAAGCGGGGCCAAGTTTCAGGAGCCTTTCTTAGTCATCACCTTTGGCTAGGCCATCGCGCCAGCGGAGGAGAAGGCGATGTTGGCCAAGCGGATCATTCCCTGCCTGGATGTGGCGGCGGGGCGGGTGGTCAAAGGGATCCGGTTTGTGCAGTTGCGCGATGCCGGGGATCCGGTGGAGCTGGCCCAGGCCTACGACCAGGCGGGAGCTGACGAGCTGGTTTTTCTAGACATCACCGCCACTCACGAAGAGCGGGAAATCTTGCTGGAGGTGGTGCGGCGCACGGCGGAGCAGGTGTTTATCCCCCTCACGGTGGGAGGTGGGATCCGCGATCTGGAAGGGATCCGGCAACTGTTGCGGGCCGGGGCCGACAAGGTGAGCCTCAATTCGGCGGCAGTCCGGGATCCGGATCTGGTCACCCAGGCCAGCCGTCGGTTTGGATCCCAGTGCATCGTGGTGGCCATCGACGCCCGTGCCAAACCTCAGGGTGGCGGTTGGGAAGTGTACGTGCGCGGGGGGAGGGAGCCGACGGGCCTGGACGCGGTGGAGTGGGCCAAAACCGTGGCCGAGCGGGGGGCGGGGGAGATCTTGTTGACCAGCATGGACGCCGACGGCACCCAAGCGGGCTACGACTTGGAGCTGACCCGCCGCGTGGCCGAGGCGGTGGCGGTGCCGGTGATCGCCTCAGGGGGGGCAGGGGAATGTGCCCACATCCGCCAGGCTCTGCAAGAGGGGGGAGCAGAAGCAGCCCTGTTGGCCTCGCTGCTCCACTACGGCCAGTTGACAATTGCCCAGATCAAAGCCGATTTGGCCGCCCACGGCATTCCGGTGCGTCGCTAAACCTGGAGAGTTTGCCCATGCAGGATCTGGCCGATCTCCTGCCCCATGTCAGCCGCCTTGCGGAAACAGCCGGGCAGGCCATTTTGGAGATCTATCGGCAAGATCAGATCCGGGTCAGGGACAAGGCCGACTCCTCCCCCCTCACCGAAGCCGATCTGGCCGCCCACCACTTGATCCTGCGGGGCCTGCAAGATCTGACCCCCGGCCTCCCCGTGCTCTCGGAAGAATCCGGCGGGATCCCGTATCCGGAGCGGCAACAGTGGCGGCAGTTCTGGCTGGTGGATCCCTTGGACGGCACGCGCGAGTTTATCGGGCGCAGCGGCCAGTTCACCGTGAACATCGCCCTCGTCGAGGCAGGGATCCCCCTCTTAGGCGTCGTCCATGCCCCCGCTCTCGGCTTTACCTACAGGGCTGTGCAAAGGCTGGGGGCCTATAGAGGAGATCAGCCCATCCGGGCCCGCCCGCCCGCCCAGGCCCCTCTGCAAGTGGTGGCCAGCCGCTCCCACCGCGGCCCGGAGACGGAGCAATTTCTCGAGCGGCTGCGGCGGCGCTATGGTTCCCTCGAGGTGAAGTCGGTGGGCAGCGCCCTGAAACTCTGCCTTGTGGCCGAGGGATCCGCCCATCTCCACCCCCGCTTCGACCCAACCATGGAGTGGGATACTGCTGCTGCCCACTGCATCGTCGAGCAAGCCGGGGGAAGCGTCACCGATCTAAAAGGGGATCCCTTGCGCTACAACAAGCCTGATCTGCACAACCCGCCCTTTGTGGCGGCTGCCGCCGATGCAGCCCAACTGTGGCAGGAGCTGGTTCCCTAGAAAGCCTGGGATTACATGCCCATCTCGGTGGGGTTGAACCCCTCCGGAAACTTGGTGTACTCATCGTAGAGGGCGCCGCGAAAACGGGTGTTGGTGATGATGGCTCCCCGCAGATCGGCGCCAATTCGCAAATCGGCGCGGCTGAGATCGGCCTCGCTAAGGTCGGCCCTGAGCAACTTGGCCCGGTAGAGGTTGGCCCCCCGCAGATCGGCCTTGACCAGCTTGGCCCCAATGAGGTTCACCCGCCGCAGTTTGGCTCCGCGCAGGTCGGCCCCTGAGAGATCTGCGCCCGACAGATCCCCCTCGCGCAAATCCGCCCCACTTAAGTCGGCATCCCGCAGGACAATGCCCCTCAAGTTCGCGCCGCTCAACTGGGCTCCGCTCAGGTTGGTTCCAGAAAAATCCCGCCGGCCAGACGCATAAGCCTGCAACAGTTGCTTGGCGTCCAGCAGAGGTTTGATACTCGCTGTGGTCATCGCTGTTTGTTTCTCTCGCAAAAACGCAGAAGGCTACCCTAACCCCACCAGAGGCAGGCCAAGAGCTCTTCTGGGCTAGCTTACCACTCTGTGTCCCCCTGCTTAGGATACCCCAACGCCCCTGAGCCCAGAGGAGACACTCTCAAGAAGACGCTACCTCCCATTCGTTCAAAGCCGGTCGATTTCGCGGCGTAGATTTTCTAGCTCTACATCTACCTCGCTCTCGCTGGTGGCAGCAGATTGATCTCTCGGCAGAGCTTTCTGCTCTCCGGCGGGCAATTGGCCCCCCATCGCCGCTTTCAGCATCATCAGCTCGTGATCGATGTCCGAGCCACCTGCTTCCAAAGCGGCAAACTGTCGCTCCAAGTTGTCCACCGCCAGCTCGGCCACGGCCGCCGACTGAGCTTCCAGGGCGTTTACCTTCTCTTCCATACGCTCGAAAGCCGCGAAGGCACTGGTGGCGTCCACCCGTCCGATAACCTGGTTAATTTGTTGGGAAGCTTTGGCCGCCCGAGCCCGCGCGATGAGCATATCCTTTTTGGTCTTGGCCTCGGCGATCTTGCTCTCCAGCTTGGTCATGTTGGCCTTCAAGACTTCCACCTGTTTGGTCTGCTCATCCAACTGCCGCTTCAGGCTCTGGGCGGTTTCGGCAAAGGTTTTCTTGCGCACCAGCGCTTCGCGGGCCAGGGCCTCGTTGTTGTTGCGCAGGGCCAACTCGGCGCGCCTTTGCCACTCGTCGACGTTCTGCTGCGCCTGCTCGTACTGCCGCTCGATCCGCTTCTGGGCAGCAATGGCCTGGGCAACTGCCTGCCGCATTTGGTAGTGATCCTCAGACATGTCCTGAATGGTTTGGTTCAGGATTTTCTCCGGATCTTCGGCACTGCTGATCAGCGCGTTGAGGTTGGCTCTGATGATCCGGCTGACCCGATCGAACAATCCCATCGGTCGTTTCCCCCTCTCGCAGTTTGACCTAATGCTACCCTTGCCACGCCGGCGCCTTCCAGGGCTCCTACTCCAGTATAGGGATCCCTGGCCGGGATCCGAAGAAATTGGCCGTAACCCCAGACCAACGCTCCAGCCCTCCAAAACAGCCGCTGCAGAGAGGAGCCCGTCCCCCCCTGGATTTTCGCAGGTTGCATGGAATTGTCGGGATCCCTGAAAGCCGAGAGGGTTTGCCGGACAAGGCCTTTTCGAACTTTGGCAGAGCATGCCTCTAACCCCCAAAACCCTGAACTTTGCTGAATTTACTGAGCTTTAGGCGGTTTGGCAAAAGTCATTGAGAGGGATATAGTAGACCAAGTTTCCCCCTGATCCTTGAGTCCACCGCAACGGTTGCCGGGAAGTGAAGGGGGAAAGCGCTCGGGGGGTATTCCTCAGGGCTTTGCGGGATACCGCCTTCCTGCTCAGAGATAGGCAGGATGCGATCGCTTCTTTCCTGAACCATGTTCAGGAGAGTTCAGCGTGAATGTATCAGTCTTTGGGATCCTCTGACAATGGGCTGTGCTGGAATCGAACCAGCGGCTCCCACCGTGTCAAGGTGGTACTCTACCTCTGAGTTAACAGCCCTCGCTGAAGATGCGGCTGCGCATCTGCCCAAGGGTTGGAAATTGATGATATCACATCTGCAAGCCACTTCGAGGCCCACTCCTTGCCGCTCGGGGCTGCCAAGACGACGACTTCTATGGCCTTGTCCATCCCCTCCTACACTTGTGCCTGGCCCAGCGCAGGCGGGGATCCCATCTGCACAAGCGGCACTTCTCCCAGGTGTCGATACAGGACATTGTGCAGCAGCGCCATCTCTACCATCCGCAGAGGAGCTATCAGTCTTTTGCCGAGATGCAACGCTCCTGAGCTTAAGAGTCAGTCGTCGCGGCACAGGGATCCAATACGAGCTTGGCAGGTGGCGATTTCTTCGGGGGTGAGGTTATCCCAGTTAACATCGCGGCGCAGCACCAGGCCGTTGTGGCCGGTGATGAAGCGGGGCAGTTCGGCTTGGTCGATCACGCTCAGATCCCGCATGTGGTAGGTGGTGTAGTAGGTAACCTCCGGAGCGTCGAAGTCCACATCGATGAGGGTAAGGGTCTTGCGGGGGGGCAGGGGGCTATTCAGGAGGGGGCGGGGGCCGGAGCCGAGGATGCCGCAATGGAGCAGTTGCAGTTGCCCCTTGTGGCCGGGGTAGTAGCCGTGGTGGTGGCCGCTGATGTAAGTGTGGACGCGATATTTCTCCAGCAGGGCCCGTTTGGCGTCTGCCTCCAGCAGCACCTCTCCCGGATCGTCGCGTCCGACGGTAATCGCATAGAGAGGTAGGTGACCGATGACGATGCGCAACTTGGCCTTCTGGGCTCGTTCGCTGGCCAGCGCCGCTTCTGCCCAGGCCATCTGTTCCGGCGGGATGTAGTTGCAGGTGGCATCCCAAACTAAGTAAAACACCCCGTCTTTTTCGAAGGTGTAATAAAAGGGAAAGTCGCCTCGATCCACAAAATTCAAACCGGGATCGTGGGCCGGGTCGTTCCAAAACTCGCGGGCCAGATCCCGTTCTTTTTGGAAGAGAAAGCCCCCGCGCGTACTGCGGGCACAGGACGCATCGTGGTTGCCCAGCGTGAAGCCGTAGGGCAGTTTGGCAGCACGAAGCGGGCCGGCCACATGCCGGTCAAAGGCTGCCCACATGGCGCGGATGCGCTCCTCCGACAGGCGGGGATCTTGGCCAGCCACCATGTCCCCTCCCCCCAAGACGATATCCGGCTGGAAATAGGGGATGAGGCGGATGGCCCGATCCACCTCCGGGTCGTAGTCCACCGAGCCGTAGATGCCATTCAGGTCGCTGATCACCATCAGGCGCAGATCGCGGCGGGCTGGGATGTAAAGGCCCCGGGGAGCTTCCGGATGGGGGACAACTGTGGGCGTAGGCCGAGGGGTAGGAGGCGGGGAAGCAGGGGATCCCATCTCTGCGGATAGAGGCACAGAAGCAGGGCGCTGCCGACTGGCCCAATAGGCCCCCACCAATCCACTGCTGCCGGCCAATCCCAACAGGCCTAAGATCATTTGGCGCCGCCGCATCCCGCTTCTCCTCAACACCCCAGCGATATTCGTAGATAGGCGATATCGTATTGTAAATAACTGAAGAAAATAACTGATAATTGACGCGCTCCCGTTGGCGCCCTTTCCTCCGCACACTGCCTGGACAGGTCGATGCCCGACGGAGATCTGGAGATCAGCCTTTGGAAACTTCGATTTAGGAATGTTAAACTAGTGTGAATGAGTAACCAGCTATCTCAGACTCGGTATGACTTGAGGTTTGCCCATGCCTCGCCCTGTGGATTCTTTGGAAGCTGCTTTGGAGCGATGCCGGGAGTGCAATCTGCGCCTCAGCCGGCAGCGTCGCTATATTTTGGAACTGCTGTGGCAATGCGGCGAGCACCTTTCTGCCAGAGAGATCTACGACCGCCTCAATCGGCAGGGCAAGCCCATTGGCCACACATCCGTCTATCAAAATCTGGAGGCTCTGGCCAGCCACAACATCATCGAGTGCCTAGATCGCGCCGATGGGCGCCGCTACGGCAATCGTACCCATCCTCACAGCCATGTCAACTGCCTGGATAGCAACCGCATCCTGGACGTAGATGTGGAGCTGCCGCCGGAGCTGCTGGCCCAGGTAGAGCAGAAGACAGGCACTCGCATCCAGAGCTACCGCATTGAGTTCTATGGGGTGGAAAATCCCGGGGAAAGCTGAGCTGGCCAGCCAGTAGATTCTCGGGGGCGGGATCCCGAGTTCTTCTGGAAGAGGATGAGCCAATGTCAGTAGGCTCGGTTTTGCCCTTTGCCGATCTGCGACTGGATTTGCTCAAGAGAAGCGGCGGGGGCCAGACACTTGCTGCCCCAGCACACCAACCCCACAGCTCCTGCCGGCAACGGCTCGGCTGCGGTGGGCAGGGCAAAGACGGTGGTGGGCCAAGAGCGCTGTTGCAGCGCAGCAATGTGCTCCGCTTCTAGGGTTGCCTTTACCCAGTTGTTGTACCAATCCAGCCCGACGAACAAACTGGGGCAGACCCGCGGCTGGGTGCTCATGATGTGGGCAAAGGTTTTCAGGGCCTGTTCTGCCCGTTCCAGGTAGTCCAGATCTCCGGTGATGGCGGCCAGGCGCACCAGGTTAGCAACAGCCACCCCATTGGCTGCGGGGGTGGCGTTGTCCTGAAACTCCTTCTCCCGCACCAGCAGCTCCGGGGTGCTCTGGGCGTCGCTGACAAAGTATCCCCCCCTGGCCTCATCCCACAGTCGCGTGTCCATCTCCTGCTGCAGCCGAATGGCGGCCTCCAGCCAGTACTGGGAGCTGGGATCGCCTGTCCGCGGCAGGCAGGCCTGGTGCAAATCCAACAGGGCCTTGATCAGCAGAGCGTAATCTTCCGATTGGGCAGGTACCTGGGCTGTGCCATCGTAGTTCAACCGCAGCAGGGATCCCGTCTGGGGGTGGCGCTGCTGGCTGAGGATGAATTGGGCGGCCCGCAGGGCCAACCGCAGATAGTCCTCCTCGCCAAACACCTGGTAGGCCCGCGCCAGGCCGGAGATCATCAGGCCGTTCCAGGAGACGATCATCTTGGTGTCGGTGACCGGCGGAATGCGTCCTGGCCAAGATTGCCGGCGGGCCGATTGGGCATCTACTGCGAGCGGGAAGGGGGTTCTCCGCTCGGTGGAGCCGTAGCGAGCTCGAAACAAATGGGTCGTCAAAGCCGTTTCCACTTCCGGCGGCAGCTCCCCTCCTTGCCTGCGCTGTAGGACGATACAGCCGGGCCGATCGGGGAAATTGCCCCCCGGCGAGAGGAAGAAAGCCTGCTGCAGGGCGCGGAAGGTTTCTGCATCCAGCAGATCCTGCAGCTCCTGCCAGCGCCAGACGTAGAACTCGCCCTCCTCGGGCTCCGCATCCTCTGCTCGGGCAAAACTGTCGGCATCCTGGGCCGCGTAGAAATACCCGGCAGGGGCGGTCATCTCCCGCGCCACCCATTCCACCGTCAGGCGCACCGCCCGCTCGATGGCCGCATCCTGGATCCCGTGGGCCCACAGCTCGGAGAGAAACTCCAAGATCTGGCCGTTGTCGTAGAGCATTTTTTCAAAGTGGGGCACCGTCCAGGTGGGATCCACGGTGTAGCGGTGAAACCCGCCGGCCACATGGTCGAAGATCCCTCCTAACACCAAGGCCATCCCTCGCTCCTTGGCCCGTTCTAGCGCCGTCGGCGAGCCGGGGATCCCTTCTGGCGGGTCGAAGCGGGCCGAGCGCAACACCAACTGGGCGTAGGGCATCATGGGAAACTGCTGCACTGCCCCGGCGTTGGCCAGCAAGGGTTGGATTTTGGGGATCCCGGAGCGCAACAGGTCAGGGGGAATATGGTCTTCCGGCACCAGGTCGCTGAGGGTGGTCAGGGCCGCCAAGATTTGGCCCTTCATGTCCTCGATTTTGTCTTTTTCCTGGCGGTAAAACTGCAGGATGCGCTGCAGTACGGTCAGAAACCCCGGCCGGCCAAAGCGAGGCTCCACCGGAAAATAGGTGCCCGCGTAGAACGGCACCAGGTCGTCGGGCGTGAGGAAGACATTGAGGGGCCACCCCCCCTGCCCGCTCATGAGCTGCAGCGCCTGCATGTAGATGCTGTCTAGATCAGGCCGCTCCTCGCGATCCACCTTGATGGGCAAAAAATGGGCATTGAGGAAGGCGGCGATCTCCGGGTCGGAGAAGGCTTCCCCCTCCATGACGGTGCACCAGTGACAACTGGAGTAGCCGATGGACAGAAAAATCGGCTTGTCCTCGGCCCGGGCTTTCTCCAGGGCCTCCGGGATCCAAGGCCACCAATCCACCGGATTCTCGGCGTGCTTGCGCAGGTAAAGGCTGGAACACGTGGCGAGGCGATTGGCCATAGGTACACCCTCTCACCCTTTTTGCTTCAGGCTAGCGCGTCCTCTTCCCAAGGCGGAGCCAACCCACTGTTGTTCAAGATACACTGACCTACGCCTCCCCTTGCCCCAGGGATCCCTGTTGGTCAGACCTGCTCCTGTTCGGCAGCCGGGATCAAAAAATCCAGCGGACGCCCGTGCAAAACCAGCGTGGTGCTGGGGTTTTCCACAAAGCCAATGCGCTCGTAAAAGCCGCGCTGATGGGTGGTAAACAGGTAGATGCGCTCCACCGACTGCAGGTGGGGATGGCTGATCAGGGTTTCCACCAGCTTGCGCCCGATGCCCTGCCGTCGATACTCGTGATCGACCACGATGTCCCAGAGGACGGCCCGGTAAACCCCATCGGAGGTGGCGCGGCCAAAGCCAATCAGGCGCTCCCCGTCCCAGGCGCTGACCACCGGGTGGCTGTGGGCGATGGCCCGCTCCATCTCTTCCCGCCGGCGATTTTGGGCCCAAAAGGCGTTGCGGTTCAACAACACCAGGAGCTGATCCAGATCCAGATCTTGCCGCTCCAGGGAGAAGCGAATGTTGCGGTTGTCCACCGGTTGATGAGAAAAGGTGATGACAGGCTCGAGGGAGGGATCGGACATGAAGCAGACCTTGGGCAACGAAGATTGGCAACGGTTCACTGGGCAGCAGAAAACGGCAGCAAGATCGAGGCTAGCCAGCGGAGGCATTGTCGGCGGCCCGCCCTGCCTGCTCCAAAGCATAGGCTTTGAAGCGCTCCAAGTCCGCTTGAATCGTGCTCTCCACCACTTTGCCCACAAACAGGCCGTCCAAGATTTTGCCGAGGAGCCCCGGGATCTTGTAGGCCACCGACAGCTTGACAATAGTACTGCCCTTGCGATCGTAAAACCGCAGTGCCCCCCGATTGGGAAGCCCCTCCACCGATTGCCAGCCGATGTGCTGATGCTTCACCACCGTATGGGTGCGGGAGATCCAACTGAAGGTGAGGCCGCGCGTATCCAGTGTCCACCGCGACAGCTCCTGATCCAGCAGCTCCACCGAGCGGATCCACTTCATCCAGCGCGGCATGAGGGCGAGGTTGGCCCACAGCTCCCACACCTGCTCGATAGGAACCGGGACCTCCACCTGACAGGTGTGCTCTAACCAATCCGACTCTGACATAGGGCCTCCCACACGACATCCGGCAGAGATGAGGGAGCATCCTACGGCTTGACCACAAAGCCTCTAGGAGGGATCCCTGCCTTTACAAAATTTTATATCGACCTAAGATAACAATATCAGCTCAGCCGAGTTTGGGGCTTTGCGCTTTGGAGCAGCTCCAACCTCTCTCCAGGCAAGTTGCAGCTGATGCCCATGAGAGAGATGCAGAAGGCAGGTATCATGGTTGCCATCTGCAAGCTCCACTTGCATCGGCTCGGTGCGTCCACTTGTTTGACTCGACGGAACGATCTCACCATGATTTCCCAGTGGAAGCAGCATCTCAAGAACTACTTCGTGGCGGGGTTGCTGGTGGTGATCCCGTTGGCAACCACCATTTGGCTGACGGTGGAAGTGGCCACCTGGAGCATTGGCTTTTTGACCAGCATTCCCAAGCAGTTTAATCCCATCCAGGGGCTGCACCCGATTTTGATCAACCTCATCGATCTGGTGGTGGGCTTGCTGACGCCAATCCTGCTCATTTTGTTGATTGGCTTCATGGCCCGCAACATTGTTGGCCAGTGGCTGCTCAACCTAAGCGAGCAGTTGCTCCACGCCATCCCGATAGCGGGGCTGGTCTACAAAACCCTGAAGCAATTGGTTAGCGTTTTGTTTGCCCCCAACAACCAGCGCTTTCGACGGGTGGTGCTGGTGGAATATCCTCGGCCTGGGGTTTGGGCGTTAGCTTTTGTAACGGGCGTCATTCAAACTCCCATTCGACCGGATGGGCCGCAGCGCTCCCTCAGCCTGTTCGTGCCCACCACGCCCAACCCAACCACCGGCTGGTACGCCATCGTGCCGGAAGACCAGGTGGTGGAGGTGTTCATGCCGGTGGAGGATGCTTTTAAGATGCTCATCTCCGGCGGGATCGTGACCCCCGAGACCTTTGAGGCGGGTCTCAAACGGCGCGAAGGGGCTCTGGCGGTAACCATGCCCAGCCTGCGGGAGTTGGTGGAGCAGGAGCGGGCGGCAGCATCCACTAGGGCCGACTCAACGGCTGCCGAGGTGGGCTTTGAGGCTTCCTAGTTGGCCGCTTCCTCTGCTGGCAGGCCGGGCTGCCAGAGCTGGTATTCTTTGGCCTGCTCCAGGCGCACGTAGAAGGGCTGCATCTGCCGATCCAAGGCTTCCGCCTGCTCCGGGGGGAAAGCTTTCCAGGCGGCGCGGCTGGCCC
Organism: Thermostichus sp. MS-CIW-15; assembly: GCF_054060575.1. NCBI lineage: Bacteria > Bacillati > Cyanobacteriota > Cyanophyceae > Thermostichales > Thermostichaceae > Thermostichus > Thermostichus sp. MS-CIW-15. Next base: position 58,307 of record NZ_JBSSDI010000015.1, read on the forward strand.
AGCGGAGGATGAGGTGGACAAGTTCGGGATCCTCTACATCCAGCCAGACTTCTTTGCCCAAAAAGCCCGGCTGTTGGCGCAGGGCCGGCCCCCAAACCTGCTCGTCTTGTAGGATAAAGGCCCTCTGGCCACCGGGAGGAACGCGGAAGCAGAGGTGCTCGATGGCGATGGGCTGGTCTGACATTGGCAAAGGTTGGCTCTTGGCTGGCTAGGAGGCGGACGAAGGGTTGATCAGCCGCTGCAGGGTGGGAATGAAGTCGGGGTAGGAGATGCGGGCACAGTCGGCCCCTCGAAGGGTGGTGGATCCCTGGGCGGCCAGGGCAGCTACCATCAAGCTCATGGCGATGCGGTGGTCGGCGTGGCTATCCACCTCGGCCCCCTGCAGAGGGATCCCCCCTTTGATTTCCAGGCCGTCGGGATATTCGGTGACCTGGGCCCCCATCCGGCTGAGTTCCTGGGCGATGGCCGCCAAGCGGTCGCTCTCTTTAACCCGCAATTCCGCCGCATCGCGAATGACCGTAGTCCCCTCGGCAAAGGCTGCCGCCACCGCCAAAACCGGGATCTCATCGATGAGGGTGGGAATGAGATCGCCGGCAATGCTGCAACCCCGCAAACGGGCCGAGCGCACGCGCAGATCCCCCAGAGGCTCGCCGGCCACCTCCCGCCGCTTCTCAACCTGAATATCGGCCCCCATCTCCTGCAACACCTGCAGCACGCCGGTGCGCGTGGGGTTGAGACCCACATCCTGTAGCAGCAATTCGCTCTCGGGCACAATCGAGGCGGCCACCAGCCAGAAGGCTGCCGAGCTGATGTCCCCTGGCACCTGCACCGTCTGGCCCACTAGGCGGGATCCCCCCACCACCGCCACGGTTTTTGCCGCCACATCGACAGAGATCTCGGCGCCAAAGGCCCGCAACATCCGCTCCGAGTGGTCGCGGGAAAGGGCCGGCTCTGTAACCTGAGTAGTGCCTTCTGCCAACAGGCCCGCCAGCAGCAGGCAGGACTTTACCTGGGCCGAGGCCACGGGCGAGTGGTAGTGGATCCCCTTTAGGGATCCCCCCTGCACAGCCAGAGGTGCCAGGTTGCCCCCGGCCCGTCCCCAGATGTTGGCCCCCATCTGCCGCAGCGGCTCCACCACCCGTCCCATGGGCCGCGAGCGCAGGGAGCGATCCCCAGTGACAGCAAAAAAGCGACCCGCCTGGCCAGCCAGGATCCCCAACATCAGGCGGAGGGTGGTGCCGGAATTGCCGGCATCCAACACCTCTGCCGGCTCCTGCAGGCGATCCAAGCCCACCCCCTGGATGCGGACGCACTCGCTGTTGAGCTCTGGGATATCGGCCCCCAGGGCCCGAAAACAGGCTGCCGTACTGCGGGGATCCTCCCCCAACGACAGGCCGTGAATGACGGTTTCCCCTTCCGCCAGGGATCCCAGCATCAGGGCGCGGTGGGAGATGGACTTATCGCCTGGAATGCTCACTTGACCGCGCAGGCCGCGGGCGGGCGAGAGCGTCAGGATGTCGGCAGAAGAAGCGGTGGTCAGCACAGCAGCCGTAACACCAAACTAAAGAACAGACAAAGGCAAGAGCAGTCTTAATCATACGTTAGGCTGGAACCTGCCCTGCTCTTGCCGGCGGTCGGCCTTGCACCCAGATGATCCTGAACCACTGGAAGACAGCCCGTCTTTTGACGGCAGCCGACCCTATCCTCGAGGATGAGCTTAACAACATGGATTCCTCGGTCGGGGCCTGGCCTCGGCCTTTTTTTTGCAAGCCCTTACGTTGTGAATGCTAGCGTTTGATGGTACTAGAGTTGTCTACCGATCCTGCAATAGGTAAAGCTAGGAGCGGGGAAAGAATCAAAGCCACCCCCTGCGCCTATGGACTTGGCAAGAGCTGAGCTTGGGGAAATGCTTCTGTACCACCACGAGTCCGTTTTGACGGAGGCAGTGGTGGCCTACCTGCAACCCCAGCAGGGCGGCGCGTTTTTGGACGTGACGTTGGGAGGCGGTGGGCACAGCTTGGCGCTGCTGCAGAGGGGAGCGGATCGCGTGGTGGGGCTGGATCGCGATCCGACGGCTCTGCAGGCGGCCCAGGCGCGTCTGGCCGCAGCCGGGATCCCCGGCAATCGCCTCCAACTCTGGCACCTCAACTTTGCCGATTTCGACCTGCAGCGGCACGGCTTTCGGGATGAGCGAGGGCAGGGGATCCCTTTCGATGGCATCGTAGCCGACCTCGGGGTGAGCTCGCCCCAACTGGACTGCCCCGAGCGGGGCTTTAGCTTTCGCGCCGAGGGGCCGCTCGATATGCGCATGGATCCCACTGCCGATCAGGAAACGGCTGCCGACTGGGTCAACCGCCGCCCCGTCGAGGACTTGATCGACATTTTCGTTCGCTATGGCGAGGAGCGCTTTGCCCGCCGCATCGCCCACCACATCGAACGCTCCCGCCCCCTTTTCACCACCACCCAACTGGCCCACGTAGTCTGGCAGGCGGTGCCGCCGGCGGCAAGACGGGGCCGCATCCACCCGGCCACGCGGATCTTTCAGGCCCTGCGCATTGCCGTGAACCGAGAACTGGAAGCCCTGGAAACCCTGCTGGCCCAGGCTCCCAATTGGCTAAAACCCGGCGGCAGGTTGGCCGTGATCAGCTTTCATAGCCTGGAAGATCGCCTGGTGAAATGGGCCTTTCGTACGGATCCCCGCTGGCAGGTGCTCACCCCCAAACCCCTGTGCCCTTCCGAGCTGGAGCAGCAACGCAATTCCCGCGCCCGCTCCGCCAAACTGCGAGTGGCTGCCCGCAGCAGCTAAGTTGCCGCCCTGCCCCCCTGGAGGCCCTCTGAGGTGCGTGGAGATCGGATAGAGTGGGGCCCAGTTGGCAGCAATTTCTTGGTGTGGGTGAGGTGCAAACCCCTATGGTCAGCCAGCCTTTGAACGCGAGCCGTGGCCGCAGTTTTCTCCCTGTCCAGCGCAAAACCGCGACCTTGGCCCCTCGTTCCCATCTAAGGACTACCCCGCCCCTCCCCGCCGGCAAAGTCAGAACCCGTCGCCCCCAACCCTCGAAATCAGCCTATCCCCATAGCCGGGATCCCGCCTGGAGAGAGCACCTGATCTGGTGGAAGCAGATCTCCACGGGCATGGCCATCGTCTCGGGGTTGTCAGTGCTGAGTGTGTACAGTTGGACGGTGCATACCCAAAGCCGATGGAGCCAGCGCTACCAAGTGTGGCAGCAGATGCAGCGCAACGAACGACAGTTTCTCCTCACCCAAGAGTCCATCGCCAATTCCTTGCGGGAAATCGCCGATCGCTCCGACATGGTGCCTCTGGTACCGGAGCGGATGATCGAGGTGCCAATTGCCCTCCCCAGTTCTGGGCAGGGGCAGAGCAAAGCCAAGCCTCTGGAGGCATCCGAGCAAGCCCCTCCTTTTTACCCGGTTGGATACTAATCCAAAGGCTCTAGGCGGTAGCGGCTGAGCCAGTGATCCAAGTGCACCTCCTCCTCATCCAGGAGTTGGGCGTTGATCAGACCCCGCTTGAAGGCAAGGCGAATGGCGCGGGCCCGCAAGCTAAAAGTTGTGCCCCACTCCTCGCTCTCAATTTGGTCGTTGCTCACCTCAAGCTTGTCGTAGAGATTGCGCAGACGATTGGTCACCCCTCGCCGCGACAAAAACCGCCGTGCGGCAATAGCTTGATCGGTGAGGCCGAGGGCAATATCGATCAACACCTCGTACTCAGCATCGCTGAGGCCGGTAATTTTGTTTTGCGAACGGGAATCGACCCCCCGCACCTCCCGATCGATCACGCATTGCTCATCCTGCACCACGGCCTGGATGGCACTGACCAATTTTTCGTCGGTGCAATTCTTCAGGAGATAGCCGTAGACAGTTTGCGGCGGCACGATCTTGTGCAGTTCCCGCACATAAACCTCATCGGCAAAGTGGGACCAAAAGATGATGCGCGTACTGGGTTGCTCCGACCAAACTTGTCGAGCCACCTCGATCCCGCTCATCTCGGGCATGCGGATGTCCAACAACAGGAAGTTGGGACGGTGCTGACGGTAGAGCTCCAATGCCTCTCTGCCGTTGGAGGCCATGTACACCGGGCCAAACTGAGGCAGATGCTGCATCAGCAGGCTGTGCACATGTTGGCGGTAAAGGGTGTCATCTTCAGCAAGGAGGGTGCTCACAGGCCTTGATCGCTAGTCGACCTACTCTATATGTTTCCTACCCTAGAAATCTCTGCGAAGGAAGACAAGGCACTAATGAGCAGTGGCAAAGTCGAGCCAGCGATCCCCTACGGCAGCTACAGGTAGCCCCTCAGGACGGTATTTGATTGACCCGGAACTGTTGCCATTCTTGGCGGGTTCGTTGCAGCATCTGTAGCAGCTCCTCCCACCGTTCGCCTTCGATCAGCCGCTCTATTTTCCCCAACTGGACTTGATAGCCACGCAGGGCGGCCAGGAGCGCCTGTCGGTTGTGACGGGCCATCTCCAGCCCCAACTGCGGGATCCCGCCACCGACACGGCTGGTATCTCGGAACCCGCTGCTGGCCAGGGTGCGAGCCAACTCCAGAATGTCGGGATCCTCCTCTTGGCCGACAGCAGCGATCAAGCCGGCGCCGATCATGACCGGCAAATGGCTGATCCAGGCCACCGCCTGGTCGTGGCGTTTCGGATCGGCCAGGACAACTTCTGCACCGACCGCTGTCACCAGTTCTTTCATCGCCTCGATCGCCTGCGGCTGCGTCTGGGGGAGGGGAGTGAGTACATAGGGCCGCCCCAGAAACAAGCTGGCTTCCGCCGCCTGGATGCCCTGCAACGTCTTGCCGGCCATCGGGTGCCCTCCAACAAACAGCGGCCACAATTCCGTTGCCGGAGCAACAATCGGTTGTTTCACCGAGCCGACATCGCTCACCACCGTCTGCGGCGATAGATGGGGCACCAAGGCCGCCAGCGTGACCAATACCTGCTCCAGGGGGGTGCAGATCACCACCACCTGGGGATCGAAATCAGCCAACTGAGCCAAATCGGTTCCACAGCCCTGCAGCGCTCCCCGTTCCAGCACCGCCTGACAGGTGGCCCGATTGCGGCTGATCCCCCAGACGGGATAACCCTCTTCGCTGAGTTTGAGGGCCAGGGATCCGCCAATCAACCCCAACCCGACAATGGCAATGCGCATGGTTTTCCGTATCTATGGTTACTATTAAGTACTCTGAAACGGCTTGGGGCATGGAGAGACGGCCTTTCCGGATCCCTTCTAGATTAAAACCAGATTAAAGCCAGATTAAAGGCTCCATCCCGCCGCGCAAAAAGCATACAGCGGAGGGATCCAGCAGCTAAGATGGAAGGATGAACTGGGTAACCCCCACAACAGTTCGCCCGGATCTTTCATCTCAGGAGGGGACCGTGCTTCATCGTAGGATCTATCAACTCAGCCGCGAAGGCAAGGATGTGTGGATCTACCTGCGCGATCAGGGACGCTGGCTGGAACGAGCCAAGATCCTCGATATCGAAGGGGATACCATCCTGGTTCGCTACGAAACGGAAGACGAAGAGGAGATTTGCTCCTGGGAGGAGATGATTCGTTTGGAGAGCATCGGAGCTGTTGCCCAGCGCCTTTCCTCCATCCCGAAAGGGGTGCTCAGCACCTCGGATTTGCTCATTTCCGAGGATTGTCCTCCTGCTGAGTTACTGCATTCTCCCTCTTCGCCTCGCGCCACAGAGCCCCTCAGCGAAGAGCATGCCGGCAGCGAGCGCCTTGAAGAGTATTACCTGGATCGGGAAACCTCTGCCGTCCGTGACGGCGAAGCGGAGTCTTTGCTGCCCCTGCGCCTGAACGGAGAAGACCTCAAACGGGCGGATCGGGCCCGAAACGATGTGGAAGGCCAGCGGGAGGGCAACCACGACTGAGCCGCAGTCTTCATGGAAAGCGGCAGAAAGGGATCCCTGGGTAGGATCTATTCTAGGAGGGATCCCCTACGGCAGGGACGAATGGTCAAGGGGCCGTAGAACTCCTCCTGGTAAAGCTCAACCTGCGAGCGAGAAGCCATTAGCAATAGCGACCAGAACACCTGAATCGGGTGGGAAGCCCCGCCACTGCCTTTTAGAGCGCTTTCTTGGCAAAAGTATTGCTGCAGGTCGTCAAAGCTGATTTGGGCGAGACCCTGCTGCCAAAGTTGGGCAAGCAGAGATTCCAGCTCGGCGGCGGTCTCTACGAGGTTTTCTGGGTGGGCCAACTGAGCGACTGCTGATAGCGCTTGCTTGCGAGAAACCCGTTGAGCCAGGGGCCTTGAGGCAGGCTCAAGGCGCTGTTCCAGCAAGGTCTCCAGCTCCTGCAGGTGGCCGATTAGTTCTTTGAGGGTGATGGGCCGAGTCCGACTCGGGCGGGGCACGGCCCTGGGTTGCAACACGCGATCCAGTTGGGCCGACGACCAACTCAGCCAGGGATCCTCCTCCACCTGCACCGGGTTGGTCTCCTCACTTTCTTCGTCTTCCGGCTTCGACAGCGCCATCGCCTTGAGATAGACCAACATAGCGGCATGGAGAAAAGCCTGTCCCGACTCCGACAGGTCATGGCTGCTGGCAGTGGGAGCCATACGGGCTAAAAACCGATCGATGACGTCGATAACCTGCACATCCCACGGGTTAATCTCGCCCCGTTCCGCCAAATCGATAAGCAAAGCAATTGCCTCTTCAGTCGGTGAGTAGGCCATAGTGCCCCTAGCCTCTGTCCCTCACTGTAGCCCCCAAGCGGGATCCCGGCCATCTCCAGCCGGATTCAAACCTCCAGCTCAACTTCTCAAGCCAACCGGCTGTGCAGAGGCGGCGCGATCGTGTAAGAATCGTGTAAGATAGTAGTCCAGCTCTAGCAGTTGCTAGAGTGAGAGTAAGGGCGGTTAGCACAGTGGTAGCGCACTTCCTTCACACGGAAGGGGTCACAAGTTCGAATCTTGTACCGCCCATAGGATTTGACCTTTAGCAGACAGAGCTCCCCCTTCTCCTGCTGGGTGCTGCTTCTGTCTACAGGCTCCCCCGCCTTTGCTGGGGAGCCACCGCTTATCGGCAACGAGGACAGACAGCTTCCTCCCTGCCCTTAGGCAGGTGCTTCAATCGGGGTAGGCTGGGAAGATGCAGGGCTCCCCTGACTATAACCAAAAGCCAGGAGATGCTGCATGAGTCCCTTCACCAACCCTCCTCAATCATTGACTGCCGGCGAGTTTTTATCTCACTTAGAGGAGATAACAGGAGCCTACAAAGTCAAGACGTCTATTATCACCTTTTACAGCAGAATTTGGAGCCAAGCATTCGATCTCAAGTTTTCCAAGGGTCAGTGGGTTTTCGGGTACAGCCCCTACTGGAGAGCGCTTCTGGAAGCCAAGCTCCAAACCAGCGAATACTATCCAATATCTTGCGTTGTTAGGACCTTCACTGACGAAAAACACAAGCGCAAGGCCCCAAATGGCAAAACCGTCTTGATCCCGACCAAAGAGCTAAGGATGTTCTTTCTTCCCGCTCCAGGTCAGGTTATTAAGCTAACTCCAGAGGAATGCTTTGCCTGTCACCATACGGACTCCCAAACAGGAGAGCCACTCCCCCTTGAGCAAGATGTCAAGTTCTTGTAGTGGCGGCAGTGGGAGTTAGAAACTCTGCCGGGGCTGGGGCCATGTAGCTTAACCCCAATCAAGAGCTTGGCTGCAAGCGCAACAGGGATCCGTTGGGGGCATCCGTCAGCAGGTAAAGCAAGCCATCCGGCCCCTGGCGCACATCCCGGATACGGCCAACCGCCCCTTCCAGAAGGCGCTCTTCTGCCACAACGCGATCCCCATCCAGCACCAAGCGCGCCAGGTGTTGCCCGGCCAGCGCTCCCACGAATAGGTTGCCTCGCCATTCGGGGAAAGCCTCTCCTGTGTAGAAAGTCATGCCAGAAGGGGCAATGGAGGGGGTCCAGTGCAGCAGCGGCGAAGCCAATCCAGGAGCTGCCGCCAGTCCTTGACCAACCGGTTCGCCGCTGTACTCCCGACCATGGGTAATCAGGGGCCAGCCGTAGTTGATGCCGGGGGCCAAGATGTTGATCTCGTCCCCACCTTGCGGCCCATGTTCGTGCGTCCAAATGGCTCCTGTATCGGGGTGGCGGGCCATTCCCTGAATGTTGCGGTGGCCGTAGGTAAAAATTTGCGGCAAAGCCCCCGCTTGATTCACGAAAGGATTGTCCGCCGGGATCCCGCCTGTATCCGTAACGCGCAACACCTTGCCAGCAGCATCCCCCAGATCCTGAGCCCGATCCCGCTCGCCGCGGTCGCCGGTGCTGATGTAGAGAAACCCTTCTTCGTCAAAGGCCAGGCGGGAGCCGAAGTGCTGTTGGGCAGGCGTCTTGCGCTCCATGTCAAAGATCACTTCCAGATCCTGGAGTCCCTTCTCCCCCAGGCGGGCCCGCGCCACCCGCGTCCCCCCGCCGCCCGGCCCAGGAGCCGCATAGGACAGGTAAATCCAGCCGTTCTCCGCGTAGTTGGGGTGCAAGGCGATATCCAGCAGCCCTCCCTGGCCGCGGGCAAACACCTCCGGCACCCCGGCAATGGGCTGGGGATCCAACCCCTGCTCGGTAACTCGGCGCAGCCGGCCCGGACGTTCGGTAACCAGGATGGTGCCATCCGGCAGAAAGGCCATTCCCCAGGGATGCTCCAGCCCGCTTGCCAACGTCACCACCCGAAAGCGCTGCTGGCTTTTGGCTCTGGGCAGAGCTTGGGCGTGATCCCCCTGTTGCAGGGACATGACCGTTTCCGGGCTAACCGGGTAGGCCCCCACGGCAGCAGGGACAAATACCCCTCCCAAAAGCAACAAGGAGAGGAGTGGTATCGCCGGGATCCGCATGGCCATTGCCGCCTCGTTTTCGCGATGGATTTTGAGGTCTGAGCTAGCCGATCATTGCTGCTGCTGATACATTCACGCTGAACTCTCCTGAACATGGTTCAGGAAAGAAGCGATCGCATCCTGCCTATCTCTGAGCAGGAAGGCGGTATCCCGCAAAGCCCTGAGGAATACCCCCCGAGCGCTTTCCCCCTTCACTTCCCGGCAACCGTTGCGGTGGACTCAAGGATCAGGGGGAAACTTGGTCTACTATATCCCTCTCAATGACTTTTGCCAAACCGCTTAAAGCTCAGTAAATTCAGCAAAGTTCAGGGTTTTGAGGGTTAGAGGCATGCTCTTCACAAAAAGATGTACCGATGGGAGCAAAGTTGGCTGCGCACAAGAGTGGGGAGCTCCCTGTTCCCTTGCGGCCTTGGGTTAGCCTTGAGGGCGGCGATCTGTCCCCAACCCATGCTGGAACCCGGCGAGATCTTCGGCCAATTCCCCGCCCGCCCACCCCAGCGGCAAACCTGCGGATCCCTGCAGGAACTCCAGATCCATCCCAGAGGGATCCAATTGCTCTGCAGGCAGGGCTGCTGGTCTGTGCAGGTGCTCACCCCTCGTCTGCTGCGGCTGCGCTTTAGCCCCAGCGGCGAGTTCTTGCCCCGCCGCTCTTGGGATGTGGCTCTGGCGGATGAAGAGTGGCCGCCGGCTTTTTTTGAGCTGCAGGAAAGCCCCACCCAAGTTCACCTAGCCACCTCTCAGGTGCAACTGCAGATCGACCGGGATCCCCTCCGCTTTAGCTTTCGCGATCCCCAAGGCCAGGTCTTTTGTGCCGATCTCCCCGCCGGCCTCAGTTGGGGATCCGATGACATCCGCCTGGTCAAATCCCTCCACCCCGCCGAGCGCATCTACGGCCTGGGAGAACGGGCTGGCCTGCTCAACAAGCGGGGCCGGCGCTACAGCCACTGGACCCACGACTGCTGGGGCTACGACGCCCAGAGCGACAACCTCTATCTGGCCATTCCCTTCGCCCTGGTTCTACGTCCTGGCCTCTCCTACGGCCTTTTTCTGCACTGCACCCACTGGAGCCAGTTCGACCTGGGCCAGGCGGATCCTAAACAGTGGGCCATCGAAGTGCGCGCCCCCGAGCTGGACTACTACCTCATCTACGGCCCCACCCCCGCCCTGGTGCTCCAGACCTACACCCAGCTCACCGGGCGAACCCCCCTGCCTCCTCTCTGGGCCCTCGGCTACCAGCAGTGTCGCTGGAGCTACGCCAGCGCCGCCCAGGTTCTGGCTGTCGCCAAGCAATTTCGCCAGCGCCAGATCCCCTGCGACGCCATCTACCTGGATATTGACTACATGCGCGGCTACCGGGTCTTTACCTGGGATCCCCGCCGTTTCCCTGAACCAGCCCAGCTCATGGCCCAGCTTCACGAAGCCGGCTTCCGAGGGGTAGCCATTGTCGATCCCGGCGTCAAGTTCGATCCCGAAGCTGACTACGCCGTCTTTGACGAGGGCCTGGCCCAGGACTTCTTCATTCGCCGCGCCGATGGCCACCTCTTCCACGGCTATGTTTGGCCGGGCAAAGTCCTCTTTCCCGACTTCTCGTGCCCCGAAGTGCGGCGGTGGTGGGGATCCTGGCAACGGGTTCTCACCCAAGCCGGTGTGGATGGCATCTGGAACGACATGAACGAGCCGGCCCTCAACGACCGCCCCTTCGGCGACGGCGGCCAGATCGTGGATATCCCCCCCGACGCCCCCCAAGGCCCTCCTGAGGAGCGCACCACCCACGCCGAGGTACACAACCTCTACGGCCTGCTCATGGCCCGCGCCTCCCGCGAGGGTCTAGAACAGCTCAACCCCGCCCGGCGCCCCTTTGTCCTCACCCGCTCCGGCTTTGCCGGGATCCAGCGCTGGGCTGCCGTCTGGACAGGCGACAACCAATCCTCCTGGGAACACCTGGAGATGTCCCTGCCCATGCTCCTCAACCTGGGCCTGTCGGGAGTTAGCTTTGTCGGGGCCGACATCGGCGGCTTCGGGGGCAATGCCACTCCTGAACTGTTTGCCCGCTGGATGCAAATGGGGATCCTCTACCCCCTCATGCGCGGCCACAGCGCCCTGGGCACCCGTCCCCACGAGCCCTGGAGCTTTGGCCCTGAGGTGGAAGCCATTGCTCGGCAGGCCATCCAGCTTCGCTACCGGCTTCTGCCCTACCTCTACAGCCTCTTCTGGGAGTCCAGCCAAACCGGCTCCCCCATCCTGCGCCCCCTGTTCTACGAATTTCCCGACGATCCCCAGACCTACGAGATCTCGGATCAAGCCCTGCTGGGATCCGCTCTTCTGGCTGCCCCCGTCGTCCGCCCCGGCGTCCGCTGCCGCGCCGTCTATCTCCCCGCAGGCACTTGGTTTGACTGGTGGACAGGCCAAGCCCAGCGCGGCCCCGGCTCCATCCTCGTCCCCGCCTCTCTGGAGCAGCTTCCCCTGTTTGTGCGCGGCGGCTCCATCCTTCCCCTGGCTCCTCCCTGCCAATCCACCGCCCACCTGCGCCGCGACCAGCTCCACCTCCGCCTCTATCCCGGCGACGGCAGTTTCACCCTCTACGAAGACGACGGCCAAACCCTCGCCTACCAAAGCGGCCATTGGGCCACCACCACTTTCTGCCTGCGCCAAGAAGCCCACCAGCTCATCCTGGAGATCCAGCCGCGCCAGGGCAGTTGGATCCCGCCCCAACGCAACTGGATCCTCGAGCCCCTCGGCCAGAGCCCGCTTATTTTGGCAGACAGCGGACAAGCCCAGCAGATTCGCCTGCCCACTCCAGAAGGATCCCGCCCCTAGCCCACTGCCCTCACCGCCTCCAGCAGTTCGCGGTTGTCCCGCTTGAAGATGGGCAGCCACTCCACATGCTGATAGCGCAGGATCCCTTGGCTGTCCACCACAAAATAGGCCCGCCGCGTCCCCAAAAAACTGTCTACCCCATAGAGCTGGCTCACCTTCCTATCCACATCGCTTAGGAGGGGAAACTCCAGCTTAAGCTGCTCGGCAAAAGCTTCGTGTCGAGAGAGGGGATCGCTACTGATGCCCAGGATCTCACACCCTGCCGCCCGAAAAGCTCCCCAATCCTCCCGAAAGCAGCGCATCTCGCTTGTGCACACCGGCGAGAAGTCCGCCGGGTAAAAAGCCAGCAACACCTTGCTCTTGCCTCGGTAGGCCCCCAGCGAAATCGTCGCCCCCTTCGGGATCCCTTTCCCCACTGCAGGCAGGTTGAAGTCAGGAGCTGCAGTCCCAATCACAATCCCCATAAAGCCGTCCGAAACCTTAAGATCCCCTCACCAGTCTAACGGCGAATCCGGATCCCTTGCTGCGTCTGGAGGGGTTATGGTGGGTGGTATTGACATATGGGTTGAGGTGGGGGTAAGGTAGTAAAGTGCCAGCAAGGCCACCGGCCACGGCGCGCCAGAACCTTGACAAGTA
>NZ_JBSSDI010000016.1:0-65514 GCF_054060575.1 Thermostichus sp. MS-CIW-15
GCAACGCCCAGATTGTGAGACTCAGGGGCATTGAACCCCTTCGTCTCACCGCCTATCCCCCATCCCGCCAAGCTGCGCTGTGGCGGGAGTACCCCAGAGGTTCTGATGGAAGCGATAATCCTGAGCCCCAGCAGGCCGGATCCCTTCCTCTGAAGGGGCGCTGGAGACCAAGTTGCTCAGCCCCAACACCAGTTCCCGGAGAGCGCGACGAAACTGGGGATCCCCGGTCAGCTCGTCGATATCGGCAGTGATCTTTTGCGCGTTTTGAAAGGTGATGCGGGCCGAGTCCAGAGTTTGGCGCAAGGTCGCCAGGGTGCCCGGATCGTTGAGGCTGGCGGCAAGCTGCCGCAGATCGTCGGTAGCTTGGGACACGTTCTCCGCCGCCGCTCGCACCTCGGCCAGGATCTGGCGCACATCCGCCTGCAGTTGCGGATCGGTAAGCAGCGGGCGAACCGCGCTCGACATGGCTTGCAGATCAGCGCTCACCTGCTGGATGTTTTCCAGGGCAGCCTGGAGGGAGGTGCGGTTCTGTTCCACCAGAACGGTGAACCGATCGGCAGCCGCTTGAAAACTGCGGGCCGTTTCCCTCACAGCTCCAGCCGCGTCTTGGATAGCCACAGCAGCCGAGGTAAATTGCGACAAGTCCAGATCTTCGGTGCGCAGGGCTGCCACCTGCTTCTCCACAGTTTCCGAGAGGTCGGCCACGCTGTTGGCAACACGGGTGATCCCTTCTAAGGTGGCGTTGAGGGTATCGAAGAACTCATCGTTGTTGATGCGCGTCACCAGCCGATCCACCTGAACCAGCAACTGGCCGAAACCCACGCCCGGCTCGCCCTCCACCCTATCCCCATCGCAGATGATCTGGCTGCGGTCGCAATCGGCTGCCAAGGGAGATCCTGTTAGCTGCACAGCCGCCTGCGGCAGGATATCCATCACCGTCTCCCCCACCAGCCCCGTCTGGGTGGTAACAAACAGGGCGTCGCGCGGGATGACCAGCGGCTGGTCGATAGCCACCTGCACCTCCACCTGGGCTGCCTGGGGCAGGATGCGCTCCACCCGGCCCACAGCTACTCCCCGCAGCCGCACGCTGGAGCCTTCCGCCAGGCCGGCCACATTGGGATAGGTGACGGTGAACCGAAAGCCGCGGCTGCCGAAGCGCAAGTTGTAGATCCACAAAAACAGCCCGGCAAAGCCCAGTGCCCCCGCCAAGATCAACAGGCCCACCGCCCCTTCTCGGATTGCTCGCGAACGCATCACACCTGCCCTGCCACTTGAATTGGCCCTTCTACGCTACCGCTGAAAAATTGCCGCACAAAGGGGTTGTCGCACGTTTCGATCTCTTGCACGGATCCCTCCCACTGCACCCGCCCCTGGGCCAAGAGCACAACGCGGTCGGTGGCACGGTAGATGGTGCTGTGCTGGTGGGTTACGACGATGTAGCTCTCGCAAGCTTTTTTCACCTGTTGCAGATCCCGGATGAGGTCTTCGATTACGGTGGAAGCAATGGGATCCAGGCCCGCTGTGGGCTCGTCGTAAAGTAGCAGTTGCGGCTCGTCTTGGGGCAGAGAGGGATCCTCTATGATGGCGCGCGCAAAGCTAGCCCGTTTGCGCATTCCCCCAGAGAGCTCTTCCGGCAGGCTGTTCCCCTTACCCGCCAGCCCCACTGCCTCCAGCTTGGCCGCTACCAGTTCCCGAATGCGGGCTCGCGGCAGCCGCGAGTGCTCGTAGAGCAAAAACCCGACGTTTTCCTCCACCGTCAGGGAGTCGAACAGGGCCGCTTGCTGAAATACCATGCCCAGCCGCAAAGGAGGAGTGCAGTGGCCGGCCTGAATCTCTGGCAAAGGAATACCGCACCAGAGCACTTCGCCAGCGTCGGGCTCCGTTAGGCCCGCGATGATGCGCAACAGGGTCGACTTGCCAGTGCCGGAAGGCCCCACCAGTCCTAGGGCATCGCCCCGGTACACTTTGAGGTCAATCCCATCCAGCACCACCGTAGCCCCAAAGCGCTTAGAGACCTGCCGCAGCTCTACCAGAGGGATCGGATCGTTTACCTTGGCTGGAGAGGAAAGGGGCTGAGGTTGACCATTCTCTACCCCTGCTGGCGGCTTCTGCTGGCTGTCCCTGCTTGTGGCAGTGGCTTGCTGGCAGCACTTTGCCCACCACTTCTGGCAAAACTGCGGAATCAGGATACCTTCCTCCGGTGGCTTGCCTCCACTACTAGTCTACAAGGCCCTCCCGTTGCCCGAACAACCTGCCGGCGTTCACCGGCCCCAGGGATCCGAAATTCCTCCCTGGGCTCCCTTAGTCCAGCTCAGCGGCAGACTCAACCTCAGCAAGAGCGGCTAAGCCGGCAGGGATCCCTTCCGTCGAACTGGGCAGAGTCGAATCTGGCTGGGCCACGGCTGGAGGAGAAGGACTGCGGCGCTGCGAAAAGCCCCAGACAAACAAAGGCAGCACAGCCAGCACCATCCCCCATTCCGGGAGCTCAATTTGGGGGAAAAACACCTCCAGCAGCATGAGGCTTCCCACCAGGGCGATGATGGCAAAGGCAGCATCTTCCAGGCGGGAAAACTCATCCAGCCAGCGCAAGAACAAAGAGGCCATGTAGCGCATCAGGGTGATGCCGAGAATGCCGCCGAGGATGATCACCCAAGCCTTGCGGGAGACGCCCACCGAAGCGGCGATGCTGTCGAAAGAAAAGACTAGATCCGTCAGCTCTACCATCACCAGAGTTTGCCAAAAATTGGCCTGGCGAGTGATGTCTTGCTCGGGTCCTTCTTCTTCCCCGCGAAAATGCTGCCAGGCCAGCCAGAGCAAGTAACAGGCCCCAAGAAACTGAGCGGGCGGATACTCCACCAGCCAAACCGCTGCAAACACAATGGCGATGCGAAAACCATAGGCGCCAATGATGCCCCAGCGCAAAGCCCGGTTCTGTTGCTGGGGGGTGGGCAAATGCTTGACCAAAGCAGCTAGAGCGACGGCGTTATCAGCAGAGAGGGCTGCTTCCAAAAACACCAGAGCCACCACCAAAAAGAGATCCGTCCAAGTGAAGGACTGAACGATCCCCTGAACAAGAGCCACAGCGGTATTTATTGCCTCGATGGACATAGCAGCAAGCTTCATGTACCCCGGCTAAAAAATCGTTCGTTCAGTGCAGCCAACCCCAGACTGCTATCCTATAATCGACAACTCCTTTCATTTGCTTTCATTTTTATGGTCGTTTTTATGGTCGTTAGGGAGCGCCCCAAGAATGATACCTGAGGAAAGAACCCACCCCTCAATTCTTGGAAACAACCTCCCAGCGGAGACAGCCAAAATCCCGGCCTAGCCATGGCCTGAGTATAGCCTGTCTGGCTTAGGATTGTTTTACATTTCTTAACCTTCTCCCTCTCCAGGGGATGCAGGCGAGGGCAATCGCGACGCCAGCCGCTGGCCACAGCGCAGGATCTGGCCGGCCAGAATCGCAGCCCCAAAGCCGTTGTCGATGTTCACTACCCCCACCCCAGGAGCACAGGAGTTGAGCATGGTCAGCAGGGCAGCCAAGCCCTGGAAGCTGGCCCCGTAGCCAACGCTGGTGGGCACGGCGATCACCGGGCAATCGGCCAGGCCCGCCACCACGCTGGCCAAGGCCCCCTCCATGCCCGCCACCACGATCAGCACATCGGCTTCCAGGGCGGCGCGGTGGTGCAGCAGGCGATGGATCCCGGCCACTCCCACATCCCAGAGGCGCTTGACCTGAAACCCAGCCAGCTCGGCGGTGAGAGCGGCCTCCTCGGCCACCGGCACATCGGCGGTGCCGGCGGAGATCACGCTAATCTGGCCGGGATAGCTATGCACCTTTTGGGGAGGGATCCAGCACAAGCGCGCTACAGGAGAATACTGGGCCTGGGGCAAGCGGCAGCGAACTTGGGCATAGACCGAGGGATCGACGCGGGTGGCCAAAGCTAGGGATCCCTGCCAGTGGAGCCGTTCCAGGATCTGGGCAATCTGCTCAGGAGTTTTGCCCGGCCCCCACACGGCTTCGGGAAAGCCGGTGCGCAGAAGGCGATGGTGATCCACACGGGCGAAGTCTCCTACCGCCTCAAAAGGCAGGAAGCGACAGGCTTGCAGGGCCTGCTCGGGAGAGAGCTTCCCCTGAGCCACCGCCTGGAACAGTTCCTTCAAGGTTTGGTCAAGCGGCATAGAAGGGGGGTTGGGCAGCTCTACTACGCTAAGGAACCGCGCGGGAAAAACAACACCGGATGCCAACTTTGCCGTAGAATCTCGCCGGTGAGGCTACGGATTGACCACTCCCAAAAGGTCCCCACCCGTGGGGAGGCGGTGGCAATGGCGGTCATGTCCTCCTCAGCAGCGGTGGCTAGGATTTCCTGAAGCGGGGATCCCACCCGCACCAAGGCCCGCAACTGCACCGGTTTTACCTGCTCGACCAGCGGTTCGACTAACCGGGCCAAGTCGGCCTCGGCCCTGCGCTTGAGCTCTTCTGCCGGCGATCCCTGGTTGCGGCGGGCGCTGGGATCCACCACATAGAGCAGCGTAATGGCCTGACACTGGGAAGTTCCTGGCAGCAGTTGGCCAAGACGGCTGAGGAGCTGCCGGCGGGGCTCCTCAAAGTCAAAAGGCACTAGGAGGGAGCGAAATAGGTGGCGGCTGCGCAGGCGCAATTCTTCCAGAGTAAAGGCGGCGATGAGTTGCGGACGCATCACCATTACCGGGATGGTCAGCTTCGGCAGCAGCTCCAAGGTGGTGCTTCCAAACAGTTTTTCGGTGAGCAGATTGTGGATCCCCATGCCTGTGATTAGCAAGTCGGAGCTGCAGGTTTGGATCCCTCTTAAAATCAGATCCACCGCCTTGCCCGCCTGCACCAAGACTTTGACTTCCAGCCCTGCAGGAACGGCGCTCAACACCTCGTGTAAGCGAGCCTGTTGCGCCTGCACTTTGGGGGTGAGGTCTTCGGGAAGGCCAATGTCGTCGTCCTGCCGAGCAACGCCATGCACAAAAGCAACGCGCTCAATCCCATTCAGGTAAAGCTCTTCTAGGCATTTGCCAAAACGCTGCAGTCCATCGCGGCAATCGGTGGCGATCAACAGGCTTTTGAACATATGGCTTTAGACAGAGGGAGGTAGCCAGCAACAGCGACCTGCCCTAGGGGGGCAATCTCAGGCTAACACCTCGCACCCCGGACCTGTCCTTGAAAGGAGTCCCGATCTACTTCTGCTGCCGCTTTCGCTCACCGATAGGGATCCGCCAAGTTGCGAAACTGGGTGTACTGGCTTTCAAACAAAAGGCGTACGGTGCCCGTGGGGCCGTTGCGGTGTTTGGCAACAATTACCTCCGCAATTCCGCGATCGCTGGTGTTGGGATCGTAGTACTCGGGCCGGTAGATCATCATCACCACGTCGGCATCCTGCTCGATGCTGTTGTGCACCAGCAGGCCGTTGGCCACAAAGTTGTGGTGGCGGGGCATCTCGATGTCGTAAACCGGTTGCGGCTCCCCCGGCTCGCTAATGAAGACGACGGGATCCCAGATCAACCCCTCCTGCACCGCCACCGCCACCTCCTCCTCCAGTTGCAGCTCGTCGAGGGTTTTCCAGCCGTCCCGAGTTAGGAAAGGGTGGTTGCCAGTGGCACGAATGGAAAAGTTGAGGCGGGTTTTTAGAAGACATGTGGGCTGCCGCCCACTGCAAAATACCCTCACTGGCTGTTGGGGCACCAGCCGCCCGCGCCCATTGAGGCTGAGCAGGCGCGGCAGTTCTGCTGAAGGCGGCAGGGCTGCCAGTTGCTCCAGCCGCCAGATCTTGCCGCGATCCACGTCCCTCACGCGGGTATCGCCGGCTAGACAACCCGACTCCCGCAAATCTGCCAGTTGCGGACGCTTGTCTGAGCGCGACTCCACTGCCCGGCTGAGCTGAGATAGCACCAGCACCGGCACCATCAGCTCTTTGGCTAGCGCCTTGAGGCCGCGGGTAATGCGCGACAATTCCTGCACCCGGTTGTCGGACTCAGATCCCTGGATTAGCTGCAAGTAGTCGATCAACACCAACCCCAACGTCCCTCCTTGCTCCACCTGCAGACGCCGCGCCTTAGAGCGAATTTCTGTAACCGTGCAGTTGGGCGTGTCGTCGATAAACAAAGGCAGTTGCGACAAAAAGCCAATCGCCTGCCCCAGGCGTTGCCACTCATTCTCGCTGATGCGCCCGGATCGCAGACGGCTACTATCAATGCGCGCCTCGCTGGCCAAGAGCCGCTGCACCAGTTGCTCCCGCGACATCTCCAGGCTGAAGATGGCCACCGGTTGCTTGACGTAGGCAGCCACATTTTGGGCAATGTTAAGAGCCAGGCTGGTCTTTCCCATCGAGGGACGGCCGGCTAGGATGACCAAATCCGACCGCTGCAAGCCCTGGGTCAGGTTGTCGAGGTCAATGAATTTGGTCGGGATCCCAGGGATCTGAGCCCCGCTCTGGAACCTCTCCTCCAACTCTGAGAAGATGTTTACCAAAACTTCCGAGGCTGGAACAAGGCTGCGCTGCACCCGTTCCTGGGTGAGGCTGAACACCTCTTGCTCGGCTCGATCCAGGAGCTGAGGGAGAGGCTGGCTAGTGTCGTAGGCCAGACGCGCCAAGGTGTTGCTGACTTGAATCAGCCGGCGGCGCATGTATTTGTCCACCACCAGACGGGCATACTGGTCAATGTTGACACTGCTAACCGTCTGCTCCACTAGGCGGCGAATTGCCGCCGTTCCTCCCACCCGCTCCAAGAGCTGGTGATCTGCCAACCAGGCAGAAACAGTGGTCAGGTCAGTGGGCTGGCCCTGGCTGTACAACTGCAGAGCAGCCCGGTAGATCTCCTGGTGGGCGGAGAGGTAGAACATCTCAGGCCGCAAGAGCTCCGCCACCCGCGCCATCGCTTCAGGGTCAAGGAGGATGCCGCCCAAGATCTCCTCCTCAGCTTCGATGTTCTGAGGCGGAAGCCGATCCCCACCGGTCAGGTCGTAATCGCTAATCACCACCAGCCAGGGTAGAAAAACCAAGCTCTCCCCCGCTCTCCGACTGCTAGGCTGCACACCCTAGCGCAGCGAGCCAAGTGGGCATAGCCGTCTGAACCAGAACCTCTTTTCTACTCAGGCGTGACCTGAATGCGCAGCGTAGCGGTAACCTCGGGGTGTAACTTCACCTGCACCAGGTAAACCCCAGTTTTCTTGATCTCCTCATCGAGTAGGACATTGCGGCGGTCGATATCGAGGCCACTGGTAGCCAGCACCACCTCGGCAATATCGCTGGCAGTTACCTGTCCAAAGAGCAGATCTTTTTCGCCCACCTTCTTGCGGATGACAAAACGGCCAATCGTCTCCAAAGCCTTTTTGTAGTTTTCCGCCTGTTGCTTCTCAGCCAGCTTGCGGGCTGCTTCCTGCTCCCGCCGCATCTGCTGCTCCTTGAGAAGTCCAGGCGTAAGCCGCACCGCCATCTGCCGCGGGAAAAGGTAGTTGCGGGCATAGCCCGGCCTGACACTCACCACCTCTCCCGGCTTGCCGAGCCCAGGAACCGCCTGGCGCAGCATCACCTGCACATCTTTTGCCATAGGAGGAAGGCACCCACTCTCTTGACAGACCTCTATTCTAGGCATTCCCCCGACCAATGTCAGCCCAGCCCCAGCCTCCCCCTGGGGTCTCTACCCTGATTAAGCCCGACAGTCGCGACCTCGGCTGCTGGGCCTAGAAATAACCTGAATTTAACCTCTTGTTGACCCAAAAAGGGTTGACCTTACGTTACACTTAACAACCGATTAGCGACTGAGTTGCAAGGGCTGCGGTCTCAACGAGATCCTGTGCTCTCTTCGGCCCGGTGGACTGAACTCTTGGAGTTAGGTTTCACAGTTGCAGCTTTTTGACCGAGGCTAGGACACGCTCTTCAGTGGAGAGATCTCTGTATGTTGATGTCGCATTCCTTGGGTCGTCGTTCTTTCCTCAAGTCCTTGTCGGCAGTTGCTGCTGGTTTGCGGCAAGTCAGGCCGGCTGGCAGCGAGTGTTTGCCCAGCAGAAGACGATAACCATCAATGGCGCTGGAGCTACCTTCCCGGCCCCCCTCTACCAAACGTGGGCCCAAGAATTTGGCAAGAAAAACCCCAACATCCAAGTCAACTACCAATCGGTGGGGAGCGGCGCTGGCCGTCAGCAATTTGTGGCCCGCACTGTCAACTTCGGCGCCAGTGATAGCGTGCCGCGTCCTGAGGAGATTAGCAAGATTGAGGGTGAAGCCAACCCTCCCAAGGGCATGGTGGCCGTGCCTACGGTGGGCGGGGCATTGGTGGCAGCCTATAACGTCCCCGGCGTAGGTCCTGAACTTCGCCTCTCTCGCCTGGCGCTGGCCAATATCTTCCTGGGCAAGATCAAGAAATGGAACGATCCGCTGCTGGCTGGCCTTAACCCAGGCGTGACTCTCCCAGATCTGCCGATTACTGTTGTGCACCGCTCTGATGGCAGTGGCACCACCGACATCTTTACCACCCACCTCAACGCCATTAGCCCCGAATGGCGGCAAAAAGTGGGCCGTGGCTCTTCCGTGAACTGGCCAACTGGCGTGGGAGCTCGCGGTAACGAAGGCGTTTCTGAACAAATCAAGCAGATTCCTGGCTCAATCGGCTATGTGGAGTACGGCTTTGCTAAGCTCAACAACCTAAATTTCGCTCGCCTGGAAAACCGGGCAGGCAAGTTCGTCGTCCCCAAAGTTGAGACGGAGCAGGCAGCGCTGGCGAGAATCAAGCTCGACGAGCGGCTGCTGGGGGTTGACCCAGATCCCGAAGGGGAAGACTCCTACCCCATTGTGGGCTACACGTGGATCCTGGCTTACCAAGTCTACCCCAAAGCTGAAACCTCCAAGGCTGTCAGAGAGTTTCTTCGCTACGCCCTCACCGAGGGGCAATCCTTTGCGGAGCCGCTGGGCTATGTGCCTTTGCCGGAGGAAACGCGAAAGAAATCTCTGGCTGCCCTGGAAAAAATCACTCCGTAGAGGTTTGGAAGAAAGCTCTGGCTGCCCTGGAAAGCATCACTTTGTAGAGGTTTGTACCCCCTACCCAGCAGATGACCACTACCTTTTCGGAGAGCAGTTCTCTATTTCGGCCCCGGCCCGTCTTCCAGCGCCGGCGCGACTGGCTATTTATTTGGGCAACGCGGATCGCCGTCTTTTTCTCGGCTTTCCTACTGTTGTGGATTGCCCTGGAGATTGGGATTCAGGCGCTACCTGCCATTCGGAAGTTCGGGCTGGGCTTTTTCTGGGGCACCACCTGGGATCCTGTTGAGAACATTTACAGTGCTTGGCCCCAGATCTACGGCACGCTGGTAACTTCTCTGATTGCTCTGATCGTGGGCGTTCCCTTAAGCTTTGGCATCTCCATCTTTTTGAGCGAGGACTTTTTGCCCAAGCCTTTGCGCACAGCCTTGATCATCGTGGTGGAGCTGCTGGCAGCCATTCCCAGTGTGGTCTACGGCATTTGGGGGTTGTTTATCTTCATCCCCTTCTTCCGCCCTATACAGATGTTTTTGTTCCAGCACTTCAACTGGCTGCCCATTTTCAGCACACCACCAGTAGGGCCTGGGATGTTGACATCGGGGGTTGTCTTGGGGATCATGATCATCCCCATCATTACTGCCATCGCCAGGGAAATGCTGGTGTCCGTTCCGCCAGAGTTGCGGGCGGCTGCCTATGCGATGGGAGCCACTCGCTGGGAAGCCATCTTTGGTGTCGTGCTGCCGGCAGCAATTGGCGGCCTCCTGGGAGCGGTGGTTTTGGGTTTGGGACGCGCCATGGGGGAGACGATGGCAGTAGCGATGCTGATTGGGAATGCCCGCGGCATTAGCATCTCGGTTCTGGCTCCTGCCAGCAACATCCCAGCCCTATTGGCCAACGAGTTTGCGGAAGCGGGCCCCGAGCAGGTTGCAGCACTTATGTATTTGGCCTTGATTCTGTTAGCCATCACTCTGGTGGTTAACATTGCGGCGGAGCTGATGATACGCCGTGTCAAGTTTGCGCTAACAGCTTCGTGGGAGTAGAGGAACATGACAGCGCAAGTGCAGGCGGTAGAGCAAGGCAATTTGTTTAAGCGCAGAGCGAAGCCCTGGCAGCGCATCTTCTTGGATGTAGGAATGACAGCGCTGACAACTATCTCCAGCATCTTCGCCATTTTTGTGCTGGCTCTCATCCTCTACTACGTTTTCACCAGGGGCATCGAGCGCCTGAACTGGCAGACGCTGACCCAGCTTCCCCCTCCTCCGGGCGATCAGGTGGGCGGATTTGGCAATGCGGTGCTGGGGACGATTATTGTGGTGTCGATTGCTATCTCCATCACATTCCCCATTGGTCTATTCGCAGCCATCTATCTCTCGGAGTTTGGCAAAAACAGCCCCACGGCCTCCTTTCTGCGCTTCGTTATCAAGGTGTTGACGGGGGTTCCCTCCATCATTGCCGGGGTGTTTGCCTATGGGGTGCTGGTGCTTTCCTCCAAAACCTTCTCGGCCCTTGCCGGCGGGATGGCTCTATCGGTGCTGACCCTGCCTATCATCATTTTGTCCAGTGAAGAGGCGATGCGCCTGGTGCCGGCCGATACGCGGGCTGCTGCCTATGCGTTGGGGGCTTCGCGAGTGCAGACGGTGTTTCGCGTGGTGTTGCCAGCGGCTCTGCCGGTGATCCTGACGGGGGTGACGTTGGCCATTGCCCGCGCTGCAGGTGAGACGGCGCCCCTGATCTTCACGGCTTTGTTTAGCTTTCTCTGGCCCAGCGGTTTGTTGAAGCCAGTGGCCTCGCTGGCTGTGTTGATCTACAACTTTGCCCTTGTCCCCTTTGAAAACCAGCAGAAGCTTGCCTGGGGAGGGGCTTTGGCTCTGGTGATTTTGGTCCTGATTACCACCGTCAGTTTCCGGCTCCTTGTGAGTCGTCGCCAAGAAGCCATCACTATCTAAGCCTTGCAGCGACGTTATCTTCTTTTCAACACGCCTATGCGCTCTCCA
This sequence comes from Thermostichus sp. MS-CIW-15, assembly GCF_054060575.1. Taxonomy (NCBI): domain Bacteria; kingdom Bacillati; phylum Cyanobacteriota; class Cyanophyceae; order Thermostichales; family Thermostichaceae; genus Thermostichus; species Thermostichus sp. MS-CIW-15. The sequence continues at coordinate 10,997 of NZ_JBSSDI010000016.1, forward strand.
CTCTCTGACAAGTCGGGCTCTCCTGAGCAACCCACCCGGTTGGAGGTTGAACTAGAGACGCGGGATCTGAGCGTCTACTACGGCTCCCACCTGGCGGTTAAGCAGGTTTCCCTGAAGATCCCGAAAAATCACATCACAGCCTTTATTGGACCCTCAGGTTGCGGCAAGAGCACTATTTTGCGCTGCTTCAACCGCATGAATGACTTAATCCCAGGGGCAAGGGTAGAAGGCTCCGTTATCTTCCACGGGAAAAACATCTACGACCCGGATGTGGATCCCTCTGAGGTGCGGCGGCGGGTTGGCCTAGTGTTTCAGAAGCCCAACCCCTTCCCCAAATCCGTCTACGACAACATTGCCTTTGGGCCCCGGATTAATGGCTACCAGGGGGATCTGGACGAGCTCGTGGAGCGGGCACTGCGCCAGGCCGTTCTCTGGGATGAGGTGAAAGATAAGTTGAGGATGAGCGCCCTTTCCCTCTCCGGTGGACAACAGCAGCGCCTCTGCATTGCCCGCACCCTGGCCATTCAGCCGGAGGTAATTCTAATGGACGAGCCTTGCGCCTCGCTGGATCCGATTTCTACGCTGCGCATTGAGGAGCTGCTTAAGGAATTGGGCCGTCGCTACACGATCATCATCGTCACCCACAACATGCAGCAGGCAGCTCGCGTGTCCGACTTCACTGCCTTCTTCAACACTGAACTTGACGAGAGAGGGATCCGCTACGGACGAATGGTAGAGTTTGACCGCACCGAGAAGATCTTCAACTCTCCCGCCAACCGCGAGACGGAAGAGTATGTGAGCGGGCGCTTTGGCTAAGTCGCGGCTGACAGAAGGGATCCCGGTCGTCTATCTTGATGGAGTGGAAGGCCAGTGGCTAGGGCATGGCCGATCGAGTCCGCCTGGATACCTGGCTGGTGGAGCAAGGGTATTTTTCTTCGCGCCAGCAGGCGCAGCGGGCTATCTTGGCGGGAGAAGTCTTCCTCAACGGAGTACGGGCGGAAAAAGCCGGGACGTGGGTAAGCGGAGATCCTGTAGTCCACATCCAGGCCAAGTCTGCTTTTGTCTCGCGAGGAGGAGAAAAGCTTCAGGGGGCACTGCAAGCTTTTCCCATTCAAGTCCAGGGTCGCATCTGTTTGGATGCTGGCATCTCCACTGGGGGCTTCACCGATTGCCTCCTGCGACGAGGGGCGCAGCGGGTCTATGGGGTGGATGTGGGCTATGGCCAATTGGCCTGGTCTTTGCGAACTGACCCGCGGGTAATCCTTAAGGAACGAACCAACTTGCGCTATCTTCAGCCAGCCGATCTCTACGGAACCGAGGTGCCCACTCCCAACTGGCCGGATCTGGCAGTGGTGGATCTCTCCTTTATTTCCCTGACTAAGGTGTTGGATCCTCTGTGGAAGCTGTTGCGCTCGCCGCGGGAAGCCTTGCTGCTAGTCAAGCCGCAGTTTGAGGCGGGCCGAGGCCAGGTGGGCAAAAGGGGGGTAGTGCGGGATCCGGCCGTCCATGCCCGCGTGCTGCAGACAGTAATGCAGGCGGCGGTGGCCCGCGGCTGGCAGGTGCAGGGCTATACTTGGTCGCCTATCACTGGCCCTGCCGGCAACATCGAGTACTGGCTCTGGCTGGCGGAAGGAGAAGGGATCCCTCTCCCCGACCTCGGTGCACTTCAGCAGATGAGCGAGCAGGCAAGAGCAGCCTTACACCCATAAAGTAGTGCACTTGTCAATACGTCATTATGCCGAGTTGAGAACGATGAGCGCAGCCATTGAAGAATTGTTTCAGGAAGGGATCCGGCGCTACGAGGCGGGGGAAGCGGCCAAGACGCTGATCCCTTCCTTCGAGGCCATTTGTAAGGGATCCCCGAAGGCGGCAGCAGCCTGGACTTGCTTGTCCTGGCTCTATCTTTTGGAGGGGCAAGCGGAAAAAGCCCTGAAAGCTGCCCAAACTGCTGTGAAGCTAGACCCGGTGGACGCCCAGCCGCGGGTGAACTTGACTTTGGCGATGCTGGAGCTGAAAAAAACAGGGGTACGCCAGCAGGTGGAGATCATCAAGCAAATCTTGGCGCGGGATCCCGAGCAGATCGAGGGGGTCAAATCTAACTTGGCAGAGGGAGGGAACCGCCGTCCCAATTGGCCTCAGTTGAGCAAGATGCACCAATGGCTATTTGAAGTAGACCAAGCAGGTTAAGCAGGCTTAACCCGATTTTGCAACAAGAATTTAGGAAAATCTAGAGCTTGTCAACTTAATCCGCAACTTTTAACAATATTCTCATAGAGTTGGTGCTAGACTTCTCTTACCAAATCGCAAGACGGTATTCGGGCACCGCTGTGAGTTAGCTTGCATCCCACGCAAGCCTGTGGATTTGTTGGGCTTTGAGGAGATGCAAGGGTTTCTGTTTGGTGTGACACTTCTTGCATCGACTTGCATTGAAATTGAGTTCTGCTTTTGATTTTCTTTGACTGTAAATTGGAGGAACTTGAAGATGAACCGTCAGACCGTTTGGGTTAAAGGCGAGACCCGCAACCACCAGGGCCACTTCATCCCTCAATCCGAGTATACGTTGGTCGATGTTGACCAAAATGGCTGGGCGTTGATCTGTGTTGACAATGCCCGCTGCTATTATGTGGATCCCGACCAGCTCCGCTTTGAGGCGGGATGAGGTCTGTTGCTGCCCATGGAGGGCTTCCTGGCGAGAGTTTCCTAGGAGAGCAGCATCCTTCCCCTGCTTTTGGGCGTGGGTTTGTTTATGGTTTGGTATCCCTGAGGCTGCGCCAGAGGACTGGCCGGTGATGCCCATGTACAGAACCGGTTTTAAGCTGATACCTGGGGGCTCTGCGACCGCAACCCAACGATCAATCTAGCGGAGTCAGCCTAGGCAAGGAGGCAGCGCCCTATTTCAGCTTGGCCGACTCCCCAAGAACACAGAGGGCCTGGGCTGGAGCAGGCTCTTTTTGCCCCTACTCAGGCTGTCCCCGCTCACGCATAGCTTCGGCCAGCAGTTGGGCTACCTCGGGGCGGGAGAACTCCGGCGGGGGGATCTCGCCGCGGCGCAGCATTTCCCGCACCTTGGTGCCCGAGAGGTGGATGCGCTGGTGGGGCTGGCTGGGGCTGGTCTTGGCCGTGGCCATGGTGCCGGTGACGGTGCAATAGAAGGCATGTTCAAACTTGAGGGGGATGATGCCCAGTTCCTCGGGACGGAACTCATCGAAAATGTGCTGGGCATCATAAGGGCCGTAGTAGTTGCCCACCCCGGCGTGATCCCGGCCCACAATAAAATGGGTGCAGCCGTAGTTTTTGCGAACGAGGGCGTGGAAGATGGCCTCGCGCGGGCCGGCGTAGCGCATGGCCGCAGGGTTGATGGCCAGGATCACCCGCTCCTTGGGGAAGTACTTTTCGATCAGCACCTCGTAGCAGCGCATGCGCACCTCGGCGGGGATGTCGTCGTTTTTGGTGGCCCCCACCAGCGGGTGGAGAAACAGCCCGTCCACGATTTCCAGAGCGCACTTTTGAATGTACTCGTGGGCGCGGTGGATGGGGTTGCGGGTTTGAAAGCCGACAATGGTTTTCCAGCCTCTTTCCCGAAACAGTTGCCGCGACTGGGCCGGGTCGATCTGGTAGGCCGGGAAAAGGGGATGGGGATCCCGCTGCAAGAGAGTTACAGGGCCGGCCAAATAGACGGATCCCTGTTGGTAGAGCACCTTCACCCCCGGATGCTGCTCATCGGTAGTGCGGTAGACCTGCTGCGCTTCGCGGGTTTTGTCGTAGGTGAACTTCTCGGTCAATTCCAACAGGCCCAAGAGCCTGCCCTCGGCATTGGCCAAGGCAATGGTCTGCCCTTCCTTGAGATCGGCAGCTATCTCGGCAGAGACCGGCAGCGTTACCGGCAGCGACCAAGCCAGGCCGTTGGCCAGGTGCATCGTCTCCAGAACCGACTGGTAATCTTCCCGCCCCATGAAGCCGGTGAGCGGGCTGAAGCCCCCGATGGCGATCATCTCCAGATCCGACTGGGCCCGCTCGTCGAGGTGGAGGATGGGGCAGTGTTCAGCTTTGGAGCGCAGCTCCTGCGCCTGCTCAGGGGAGGCAATGCGGTTGACCAAGGTGCCCCCGTGGGGCGGAATGGCATCGCCAGAAACAGTCATCTTCGCCTGGGATGGAGTCATAGCGTGCAGACCGGAACGGCAACCGAGCAGACAGGGATCCCTAACCCTACACCCTCCTTTCCTCCGGCGCAATCCAGACTAGTACCAACTGCCTAGTCCAGCATGTAGGGGGGCATATCTTCGTCGGTGGGCGACACGTTGTCAAAGATGGGCCGATTCATGATCTTCTTTTGCGCGTGCAGAGGCGAAGGCTGGGGTTGCGGCTTGGGTAAAGGTGCGACTTGCCCTCGGCGGCTTTGCAGTTCCTGAATGGTCTTGGCCCGCTCCTCGGCCACCGCCTGTAACTGGGCCAGCGCCTTCTGCAATTCGTCGCGGTGGGCAGTGACTTGCTGTAGCTGAGCTTGCAGGGCAGAGACTTTGTTTTGGTAGTCCTGCAAAAGTTGTTGAGCTTCGGCCAGTTGGCTTTTGAGGGTTTCAAGGTCCGGCGATTCTGGGGCTGGTTCTGTAGGAGACTGAGAAGACATCGTTGTCGGCTCCTCGCCCGTGGGAGTAGATTCTGCAGGGGTGGGCTCTGAACTGGTTTTAGCACTGGCCTTGCGCCGAGTGCGGGAAGTTTCTCCCGAAGAAGGAAAGAGGCTACGGTCCGATCCAGTCACAAGAGCACCTCATGTTCGACAAACTGCTCCAATCGCTGACACACCACCGAGCCAGGCCGATAGTCCATGACCGTCAAGCCGTAGTCAAAAGCGGTGCGCAAATCGCTGCTATCTGGAATGGTAACGGGTGAAAGCACATCCGCAAAAATCTGTTGCGCTTGCACATACAATTGCCCGGTATGGGATCCGGACCAGATGCCCCCTGGCAAGTAGCGGTCGTCCAGCATGGTCAAGATGGCGCGGACTTGGCTCAACTCGCCCTTCAGGGACTCGACATAGCGCAGGGTCACCTCTGTACAAGAGAAGTCGACGCGGTTGAGCCGTGTCGGGATCAACACGCGCCGGGCCGCCCGCAGGGCGTTGGCGGTGAGGGCGTTCAGTTCCCCTGGCGTATCGAGAAAGACAAAGTCGTAATCCGGCAGCAGGGGAGCGAGCTGATGCTGCAACAGGTCTTGCCCGGAGTCGCCAGCAGCCGCCAGTTGGGCCGCCACTTCCGCCATGGTGCTGTGGGAGGGCGCCACATCTACCCCCTTGTCGGTGCAATAGATCACCTCTTCCAAAGGACGTCGGTACTGCGGGTGCAGGCTGGCCCAAACCGTTTCCTCGGGGGGCAGGGATCCGGCCTCTTCCAGGTAAAGGCTGCTGGCGGTGGCTTGGGAGGTGAGATCGATGAGCAGAACTCGGTAGCCCCGTTGAGCCGTTAACTGAGCCGCGTGGACGCAGAGGGTGGACTTGCCGGTGCCCCCTTTGTTGTTGGTAAAAGCCAGGACGCGTGCCATCAGCTTCCCCAGGGTTTGTTTCAGGCGCTTCCGATTTCCCGATTCCCCTTGGCCAGATTGGGTCAGGTGCCGCCGCAGCAGTCTATGCTATTGGGTGTAGCCTGGTGGAGGACAACCATGCGCGATGTACTGGCGATTATCCTGGGCGGTGGGCGTGGCACCCGACTTTATCCCCTGACCAAGCGCCGTGCTAAACCTGCTGTGCCTCTGGCAGGCAAGTATCGCCTCATCGACATCCCGGTCAGCAACTGCATCAATTCTGATATTGATAAAATCTACGTCCTCACCCAGTTCAACTCCGCCTCCCTCAACCGCCACATCATCAACACCTACCGCATGTCTCCCTTCACAGGCGGCTTTGTGGATATTTTAGCGGCCCAACAGACGCCCGATAACCCAGATTGGTTTCAGGGCACCGCCGACGCTGTGCGCCAATATCTCTGGCTGATGGACTCCTGGAAGCCGCGGGACTTCCTCATCCTATCGGGGGATCACCTCTACCGCATGGACTACCGCCCCTTTATTCACTATCACCGGCAAACCGGAGCCGATGTGACGCTGGCGGTGCTCCCCTGCGAAGAAAAAGTGGCTTCGGGTTTTGGCTTGCTCAAGATCGACGCCGATGGACGGATCGTCGATTTCAAAGAAAAGCCGCAAGGGGAGCTGCTGAAAGCCTGTCAGGTGGATACCCAAGCCCTCGGCCTCAGCCCGGAAGAGGCCAAAGCCAAGCCCTACATCGCCTCGATGGGCATCTATGTATTCAGGCGGGAGGCCCTCATCGAGATGCTGAAGGTGAAGGAGCACACCGACTTCGGCAAAGAGGTGCTGCCGTCAGCCATCGGCAAGTACCATCTGCAGGCCTACCCGTTCAAGGGCTACTGGGAGGACATCGGCACCATCGAGGCTTTTTATCGAGCCAACCTGGCGCTGGTGCAGCAGCCCAACCCTCCCTTCAGCTTCTTTGACAGCGAAATGCCCATCTACACCCGCCCACGCTTTTTGCCCCCCAACAAAATCCTCGATTCCCAGATCGTCAACTCCATGATTGCCGACGGTTGCATCATCAAAAATGCTCAAATTCGCAATTCCATCATCGGCATTCGCAGCCGCCTGGAGGCCAATACCATTGTAGAGAATACCCTGGTCATGGGGGCCGATTACTACGAGTCGGCAGAAGAGCGGCAGGCCAAGCTGGAGGCTGGGATCCCACCGGTGGGCATCGGCGCCAACTCCCACATCGTCAACGCCATCGTGGACAAAAACGCCCGCATCGGGCGCAATGTCCGCATCCTCAACAAGGATCACGTCAGCGAAGCGCAGCGGGAAGAGGAAGGGATCTGGATCAGCAACGGCATCGTCACCATCATCAAGGACTCGGTGATCCCGGACAACACCGTCATTTGATCGGGGGAAGCCGGCTTTGGCCGAGAACCTGGCTGGCGAACGCTGAGGAGGCGCTGTTAAGCAAGATAAGAGAAAACAAGAGGCTTTTGCCATTACGATAGATTACGATAGATATTAAGAGCTTTAAAAACAGATTGTGAGATCCCTTGAGCGTGGTTAACAGGATTTCCTCCATTGCCGACCTAGAAGTTTACGATCCGCAATTCATCACTCGTTACTACCGCTGGCGCCTGCTCCGGGTGATGGGTCGGGCGCTGGCCATTCTCTGGCCCCTCCTCTGGTTTGTTCTCTGTCTACGCTGGGATCAGCTTTGGGGACAGGGCGATCGCAAAGTGCCCCAGCGGGCAGAGCAGTTGCGCAAGCTGCTCACTGACCTAGGGCCTACCTTCATCAAGGTGGGGCAGGCCCTCTCGACGCGACCGGACTTGGTGCGCAAAGACTACTTGGAAGAGCTCACCAAGCTGCAGGATCAATTGCCCAGCTTTCCTTCCCAGGAGGCGTTTGCCCGCATTGAGTCAGAGTTGGGCCGTCCGATCACCGAGATCTACGCCCAGATCTCGCCCGAGCCGGTGGCTGCCGCCAGCTTGGGCCAAGTTTACAAAGCGCAACTGCACAGTGGCGAATGGGTGGCGGTGAAGGTGCAACGGCCCCACCTGCGGGAGCGGCTGAGCCTGGATCTGTACCTCATCCGCTGGGCCTCCACCTGGCTGGGGCCTTGGCTGCCCCTGAACCTGGGCAACACCTTGACGGCGGTGGTGGATGAGTTTGGTCGCAAGCTGTTTGAGGAGATCGACTACCTGCAGGAGGGACGGAACTGCGAGCGCTTTGCCGAATACTTTCGCGGCGATCCCGATGTGTATGTGCCGCGCATCTTTTGGGCCTACAGCACCCGCCGCGTGTTGACCCTGGAGTGGATTGACGGCATCAAGCTCACCGATGTGGAGCGCATTCGGGCCGCCAACTTGGAGGTGAAACGATTGGTGCGCATCGGCGTGGTGGCCGGACTGAAGCAGTTGCTGGAATACGGCTTTTTCCACGCCGATCCCCATCCGGGCAACCTGTTTGCCCTCCCCGATGGCCGCCTGGCCTACATCGACTTTGGCATGATGGATCAGCTCACCGAAGAAATGAAGGAGTACCTGGTGGACGCGCTGGTTCACCTGGTGGATCGCGACTACGACGCCTTGTTCGACGATTTTATTCACTTGGGCTTTTTACAGCCGGATGTCAACCGTCAAGAGCTGATCCCTGCTTTGGAGACGGTGTTGGCGGATGTGTTGAACCAGGAGGTGGGCAACTTTAACTTCAAAACCGCCACCGACCAGTTCTCCGATTTGATGTACCGCTACCCCTTTCAGGTGCCCTCCCACTTTGCGTTGGTCATCCGCTCTTTGGTTACCCAAGAGGGGGTGGCCCTCAGCCTCTATCCGCAGTTTCGCATTGTCGGCGTGGCCTATCCCTATGTGGCCAAGCGCCTGCTGACGGACGAATCGCCCCGCATTCGCCAGCGGCTGCTGCAAGTGCTAATTAAAGATGGCAAGTTCCGCTGGAACCGCTTGGAGAACCTGATCCAAATTGCCCGCAGCGATGGGGGGCTGGATTGGGTACCCACCGCCCGCATGGGTTTGCGCTACCTGATGTCGGAGGAGGCCCGTGAACTGCGCCGCCAGTTGGTGCTTTCTCTCACGGAAGATGACCGCCTTCACTTTGAGGAGCTGCAGCGGCTGTGGCATGTGATCAGCCCCGACTTGTCTCCAACTCACCTCTGGCAGGCGGCACTGGGATCCCTGCCCTCAACCAGCGATCTGCAACATACTTTGGCCGAGTTGAGGGATCAGGTGCAAGCCCATCTGGAACATCTCAGCCGCTGGCGGCTACCTCAACCTTGGTCGGATTTGCTGGCAGGAGTGGGACAGGAAAGGTAGAACGGAAGAAGATGACTCAAGTTTATTGTTATTGAGCTGGACAAAAGCGTGGCAGATCAGAAAGGTGACTTCATTGCGGGTGTAGTGACTGGCGCCCTGTTGGGAGGGATCATCGGCGGGGTCATTGGGTTTGTGCTTGCCCCTCGACTCAGAAAGGGATCCGCCGAAGGCCAGCGCCGGGATCCCGACCGTCTCAACGGCACCTCTGTCCCTCCTGAACGACCGCGCCTCCGAGCCTCGGGTGAGCCGGCTGTGCCCAGCTCCGGCGACTGGAGGGAGTGGGAACAGGAAACAGAGCGGATTGCCCAGGCCCGCCGCACCCTCGAAGCCAAGATTGCCGAGTTGAACGAGGCGATCCAGGCCACCCGCGCACAACTGCTCGTCAAGGAGATATCTTCTAGCGCTGTCGAGGAAAAGCCTTAAGCAGGGGACCCCTGTCCATGCCAAACTAGAGGCGGCACTGGCTTTCTCCTCTGGGGAGTGCCAGCGTTCTCGCCTCTCGGCTGAGTTGCTCTCCTGGATCAGGTCTGCCTCTGCCGACAGCGCTTAAGTTGTTGAAGAGTTGTTCCCTCGCTGTTTCTAACCATGATGCTCAGCCCTTTGTTGCTCCCTCTCCCTTGGACAGACGGCCTCTCTCTGGGGCTGGTCTACGGCAGTGCCGCGTCTTTGCTGTTTCGCTCCCTTTACCAGTTCATCGTCATTTACAACGCGCTGTTGATTGTGCGGATTTTGCTGAGCTGGTTCCCGCAACTGAACTGGTCTAACCCCATTCTGTCGGTGCTCAGCCAGCTCACGGATCCCTATCTCAACCTCTTCCGCGGCCTCATCCCCCCCATCGGCGGCCTGGACTTCTCCCCCTGGTTGGCCTTTATTTTGCTGAGCTTTGCCATGCAGGTGGTGGGCCAGTTTGCCTAGCCGCTGTAGCACTGGATTCCTCCTGAGGGGCTCGGATCCCCTTAAGATTGGGAGTCACTTTTTCGTTGCCCGCCATGCAGATCCCCGGCGTTGCCCACTACTGGCTGCTGAATGCTCAGGTTCCCCTGTCGGTACTGAAGGAGGCGGTGCCAGGAGCTGTTCCCAACCGCGATAACCTGGTGTTGCTGGATCTGGAAATCGAAGGGGGGCAGATCCGCCAAATCCAGGCGGCAACAGGGATCCCGCCCCAGGGGATCCCCAGCGTGGATCTAAGGCGGGGCCAAGTGTGGCCGTGTTTTGTGGACATCCATACCCACCTGGACAAGGGACATGTGTGGCCGCGCAGCCCCAACCCCGACGGCACCTTTGCCGGGGCCACCCGGGCCGAGCAGGAAGACTGGGCCAAGATGGAGCGGGCCTACGCCGGCAGGCGAGAAAAACTTTGGCAGGATGTCTACCGCCGCTGCAACTTTGGCCTGCGCTGCAGCTACGCCCATGGATCCCAGGCGGTGCGCACCCACCTGGTTTGCGAGGGCCCTCAAGCCGAGGTGAGCTGGGAAGTCTTTGCCCAGTTGCGCCGAGAGTGGGCGGGCAGGCTAGAGCTGCAGGCGGTGACGCTGACCTACTTGGATGTTTTTCTCACACCGGCAGGGGAGAAGCTGGCGGACAAGGTGGCGGAGCTGGGCGGGATCCTGGGCGGAGTGGCGGCGATGGGGCCGGAGCTGGATAAGCAGTTGGAGCGGGTGTTTGCCCTGGCCCAGGAGCGGGGGCTGGATCTGGATTTTCATACCGATGAGACAGACGACCCTGAATCCCTGACGTTGCGGCATGTGGCAGCGGCAGCCCTGCGCCATGGGTTTGCAGGCCAGGTGGTGTGCGGCCACTGCTGCAGTTTGGCGGTGCAGCCGCCGCAGGTGGCCCACCAGACCATGGCCCTGGTGAAGGAGGCGGGGATCGCCGTGGTCAGCCTGCCCCTGTGCAATCTCTATTTGCAAGACCGCCGCCCCGGCAACACGCCCCGCTGGCGGGGGGTGACGCTGCTGCACGAGCTCAAAGCCTTGGGCGTGCCGGTGATGATCGCCAGCGACAACTGCCGGGATCCCTTCTACGGCTTTGGAGATCACGATGGCCTAGAAGTGTTTCGGGAGTCCACCCGCATCCTGCACCTGGACACCCCCTATGGGGATTGGCCGCAGGCCATCACTGCCACCCCGGCCCGCATGATGGGCTTGGTAGAGGCCGGGGCGATTGGGGTGGGCCTGCCGGCAGACTTGGTGCTGTTCAAGGGGCGGGGGTTTGACGAGCTGCTTTCCCGACCCCAGCACGACCGGGTGGTGCTGCGCCAAGGTCAGCCCATCGACACGGCGCTGCCGGACTACGCAGAGCTGGACGACTTGATGGAGAGGGTGGGGCGGACTTAGCCAGCGGGGTTGGGGAGCCAGGCTTTAATCTGGGCGGCAATGCGCTGAGCAGCGCCAGGGGATCCCATACGCCGCTGCCCGTGGGCTCGCAGTTGGTCGGCGTAAGCGGGATCGCTGGCCAGGCGGCTCAGAATCCGGCAGAGCACGGCAGGGGCCTGCTGGGGTGAAGTGAGGTGGACTGCGGATCCCAGGAGACGGGTTTGAGCTTCGGCAAAGCGGGGGGTAAATTGCGGCCCCTCCCCCGGCAGGGTGACCACCGGCTTCCCTAGGCCCACGCATTGTTCCGTGGCCGTCCCCGCCATGGCCAGCACCGCTGTTGCCCGGTGAGCACAGGTGCCAAAATCTCCCCACACCAGGAGCAGGTCGCGGCGTCGAGCAGGGATCCGCTCTTGAAGGGGGTTCCGCTCCAGGTTAGGGCTGAGGGCGGCGTAAACTTGGATTTCCGGCGGCAGTTGCTCTACCACCTGCATCATCAAGGCCCAGTTGCGGTAGGCTTCCGGCGGGCGGGATCCCGGCAGCAGCAGCACCGCGGGCCGGTCGGGATCCAAAGGCAATTCTCCCCGCGGCTCCAGGTCATCCATCATCGGGTTGCCCAGGTAGAAAGCCCGGAGGCCCCGTTTTTGCAGAGCGGTGGCCGTCAGCTCATCTCGCAAGAAGGAGCCGCGACAGCGCCTGCGGGCCATGAGCCAGCGCTCCCAGGGCAGGTAATCGGAAACCGGCTGTCCCAGCCAAGCGCGTCGGTAGGGCCCTTGTTCGTCCCGCCAATAATAGTCCGACTTGGCTGTGCCCACGAAGACGTAGGGGCTGCCGCTCCACCAGGCCATTAACAAAGGCACAATGTCCCCCACCGCCAGCACCAGCTCGACCTGAGCCGCCGCCCGGCGAACCAAAGCCAGTTGCCGCCCCGTCAGGCCCAGCAAGCCAGCGCGCAGATCCCGCCACAACTGCCGCCAATCTTGATAGATAAATCCCCCTGAAGGCATCACCTGGGTCAGGGGCAGCAGCGGGATGCCGCGGCGGCAATAGGCGGTGCCTTCCCCCACAATCGGCAGGGCTTGCACCGAGATCCCCAGGCCGGTCAGGGCCAGGGCGATGCGACTGCCCACCTCATCTTCCCCGTGGCCATTGCTCAGGCACAGCACCCGCGACAAATTCTGTGGATTCATTGGGTAGAGGATGGGAGTTCAACTCTGGGGTGTTGCCGCCTCCATTCGAGCTAAACGAGCAGAACCCTGTAGCTTACCAAAAATCTCTTCTTAAAATAGAGCCAACCTGCGAGGGGAAGCCAGGGTAATGATCCGAAATGAGCGACAACGAGCCGAGTTTATTGCAGCGGTGGAAGCTTTGCGCCTGGAAGGCCCTTACTTCGTCGAGACCCGTCTTACCCGTCAGCGGGGGTATTTTTGGCGGGCGGTGAAGGATGTGGCCGCCGGCCAGCCCTGGTGGGAGATCCGCTACTTTCCTGCCTGCGAGTGCTATGCTTGGGCCTACCTGCCGGAAGGGATCGGCCCCCGTGAGTTTGCCTGGGGACACACGCCACAGCAAGCTTTCCTCAACGCCCTTTGGCAACAGCCTGCCTCCTTTTCGGACAAAGGCTAGGACAGGTGCCAGAGAAACCGTTTCAACTTACAGTAAAAAAAAGATTAAAACTCCCACGCGCAGGGGACATGAAACCGCAGGCCGTCGCCCGTATCCTGGATGCCAACCTCGACCGAGCTCGTGAGGGATTACGGGTGCTAGAGGAGTGGTTTCGCTTTGGCCTAGAAAACGGCGAGCTGGCCAGCGAATGCAAGGCCATGCGCCAAGCCCTGGCCCGCTGGCACAGCGACCCGCTGCGGTTGGCCCGCGACACCCCTGCCGATCCGGGCACCCAGATCTCCCATCCGCAAGAGGAGCAACGGCGGGATCTCGGCCACCTGCTGCAGGCCAATTGCAGCCGTGTGCAAGAAGCGCTGCGGGTCTTGGAAGAATACGGCAAGTTGGCCGAGTCCAGTCATTGGGTAGCACCCGGCCTGGCCAAGCTGGCCAAAGACATGCGTTATCGGCTCTATGTTCTAGAAAGCGAGCTGCTGGGGGGATCCCTGCGCCAACGGCTGTTGGCGGCCCATCTCTACCTGGTCACCAGCCCGGTGCCCCACTGGCTGGAGGTGGTGGAAAAGGCGCTGCGGGGAGGGGTGACGCTGGTGCAGTACCGCCGCAAGAACCTCACCGATAGGGAGATGCTCTGGGATCTCAAACAGTTGCGGCAAGTGTGCGACCGCTACCAGGCGTTGATGATCGTCAACGACCGGGTGGACTTGGCCTTGGTCAGCCAAGCGGATGGGGTGCACCTGGGCCAGACGGATCTGCCGGTTGCCCAGGCGCGGCACCTGCTGGGATCCCAGCGCCTGATTGGCCTGTCGACCACCAATGCCGAAGAGCTGGCCCAAGCCCTCAATAGCGGCGTGGACTATATCGGTGTCGGCCCCGTCTATGCCACCCCCACCAAAGCGGAAAAACCCCCCGCCGGCCTGGAGTACGTGCGCCTGGCCGCTGAGAAGGCCCACTTGCCCTGGTTTGCCATCGGCGGCATCGACCTCCACAACCTGGCCGAGGTGCGCCAGGCAGGCGCCAGCCGCGTAGCCGTGGTGCGGGCTCTCATGGAGGCGGCGGATCCCACCCAGACCGCCCGTGCCATGCTGGCCGAACTGCAACGGATCCCTGCTCTATCCTGAAGTTAGACACAGAATCTTCTCAAAACCCTCCTAACTCCCGATGGCAGAAGCCGTAAAAGATCTCACTGACCCCACTCGGCAAAGCGGCGGGGATCCCATCCTGAGCGGGATCGCCACCGAAGTGCAAGGGGAACTGGTGCGGGAGCTGGATCTGATGATCCGGGCTCGCTACCCCCTGATCTACTTGGTTTCTCCAGAAGAGGAGCCAGCGGATGCTGTGCTCGTGCAAGTAGCCAAGAGAACCGATCCGCCGCGGCGGCTGCTGTTTTGGGACGTGGTGCGGGGCTGGCAAGATAGCGGCGAAGATCGCGGCTCCATCATGGCCGCCCTGGGGCGGGTGTGGCGCTCGGCTCCTCAGGAAGACACCCTGTTTGTGTTGCGGGATCTGCACTTTGTGCTGCGCAACGCCAGCAGCGACAAAAACGCCCCTATCCTGCGGGAGCTGAAAAACCTCAGCCGCGAGCTCAAGCGCACCCGCAAGACGCTGATCCTGCTCAGCCACATTCTAGAAGTGCCCAGCGACCTGGCCGAGGAGATCACCGTCGTCGACATTCCCCTGCCCAACAGCGAAGAGATCAGCCGCCTCATCCAGCTCTATGTGGCCCCGGAAAAACTCAAGCTCACCCCCCTGGCCCGCGAGCAACTGGTCAAAGCCTGTCAGGGGCTGAGCCGGGAGCGCATCCGCCGCGTCTTGGCTCGCGCCCTGGCCGCCAAGCAGGAGGTGAACGAGGCCGACATCGACCTGGTGTTGGAGGAGAAAAAGCAGGCCATCCGCCAGACCGGCATCCTGGAGTTTTTCACCGCCCGCGAGACCCTGAAAAGCGTGGGCGGGCTGGACAACCTCAAAGCTTGGGTGCGGGTGCGCCAGGAAGCCTTTACCGAAGAGGCGCGGCGCTACGGCCTGCCCAACCCCAAGGGCGTGCTGCTGGTGGGGATCCAGGGTACCGGCAAGTCCCTCTCCGCCAAAACCATCGCCAACGAGTGGCGGCTGCCGCTGTTGCGGCTGGACGTTGGGCGGCTGTTTGCCGGCATTGTTGGCGAATCGGAAAGCCGCGTGCGCCAGATGATCCAACTGGCGGAGGCCATGGCCCCCTGTGTGCTCTGGATTGACGAAATCGACAAAGCTTTTGGCAACATCACCAGCAGCGCCGACGGGGACTCGGGCACCAGCCGTCGGGTGTTCGGCAGCCTGATTACCTGGATGCAGGAGAAGACCAGCCCCGTTTTCATCGTGGCCACCGCCAACAACGTGCCCCTCTTGCCGCCGGAGCTGCTGCGCAAGGGCCGCTTTGACGAGATTTTCTTTCTCAACCTGCCCACCCAGGCCGAGCGCAAGGAGATCTTCCGAGTGCACCTCCAGCGGCTGCGCCCCAGCCGGCTGCGGGAGTTTGACCTAGATGAGCTGGCAGCAGCCGCCCAAAACTTCAGTGGCGCCGAGATCGAGCAGGCTATCGTGGACGCTATGTACAACGCCTTTGGAGGCAGCGGCAGCGGCGCTCGGCGAGACTTTACCCAGGAAGACATCCTGCAGGCCATCCGCGAAACTGTGCCCCTGGCCTCCATTGCCCGCGACCAGATCGAAAGCCTTAAGTGCTGGGCCGCCCAGGCAGGCGCTAGAACCGCCTCCCAGGATGCTCAGGTGCTGCAGGAGATGAAGCAGTGTTTTGCAGCTTCCTAGAGGGGATCCCCGATTTTTCCTGCTTGAGGGGAGCGAGTGGGAAGCCCCCTAGGCTCGGGTTTGGGCCTTGGAGTCGGATCCCGTCACTGAGGCATTAGTTCGCCTCTTCCCCTTCGTCTCTGGGAATGGATGGTCGAGATAACCCCACCTCCGGCATCCCCTCGTGTCACAATGGGTAAAGATCGGCTTTTTTTGTGTCTTGGCGCTGTGCTCAAGCTCCTGTACTACCGCGAGATCCCTTGCCCAGATACCGCTCAAGTGCTGAGCTGGCTGCAGGAGCACCTGCCTCTGCCTGCGAGCAGCCAAAAGGTACTCACCCCCACTGGGCTACGCCTAGAGGGATCCGGAGCGCAGCTGGCCGTTTTCCTCTGGTCGGGGCTGAACACCACCTATCTCAAGATTTTTCAGTGGTCAGAGCGGCCTTTCCCCCAGCAGGGCCGCTGGCTAAAGGAAGTGGAAAGGGCTATCCAAAGCCAATTTCCCCACCGCTACCCGCAGTTGCCAGATGTCGATCTCAGCCAGGGATCCATCTTTGAGCAACTGGAGCCCTTTTACCCGCAGACGGTGAAGTATTTCCGCCGCATCCCCAACGGGGAGTTTGACCTGCAGCGGGTTTACTGGTGGGAGAAACGCTGGCGGGAAGAAGTCCAATCCCCTCACGCTTGCCGGCCCCCCGTGCTATTTCGCCAGCCTGCCCCAGAGCCCGCCCCCCAAGAGTGGGACTTGGTGATCGTGGGCGGGGCGTTGGGGGCTATCTACGGCGCGGCCATGGCCCGCTTAGGTTACCGCGTGGCCCTGGTGGAACGGCTGCCCTTTGGCCGCATGAACCGGGAGTGGAACATCTCGCGGCGGGAGCTGCAGACGCTGGTGGAGTTTGGCCTCCTCAGCCCTGAGGAGATGGAGAGCCTCATCCTCAGGGAATACACGGATGGTTTTAACAAGTTTTTTGATGGCAACAGCCCCGTGCGCGCCCCCGTCCTGCACACGCCGACGGTGCTCAACCTGGCCATTGATGCCGAAAAGCTCCTGCAGCTCTGTGGTCAAATCTTGAGATCCAGGGGTGGTGCCATCTACGAGCGCAGCGAGTTTCAGCGGGCCTACATCGAGGAGCAAGGCGTCACGGTGGTGGTTAAGGACCTAACCACTCAAGAAGAGTTCTCTCTGGGATCCCGCCTGTTGGTGGATGCCATGGGGACGGCCTCCCCCATTGCCCAGCAGCTCTACGGCCGCCGCGCCTTCGACAGCGTTTGCCCCACGGTAGGGGCCACCATTGCAGGGGGGTTTGAGCCAGGAGTTTGGGATCCCCAATTTGGCGACATCCTGGCCAGCCACGGCGACATCAGCCGCGGTCGGCAGCTCATCTGGGAACTGTTCCCTGGGCCGGGGGAGGATCTCACCTTCTACCTGTTCCACTACCACCAGGTGCATCCGGAAAACCCGGGCTCCCTCTTGGAGCTGTACGAAGACTTTTTCACCATCCTGCCGGAATACCGCCGCTGCGACCCGGAGCGCCTGCAGTGGAAAAAAGCCACCTTTGGCTACATCCCCGGACGCTTTGGCCAGCAGCCAGCTCCCCAAGAGCCCTTCGACCGCCTCCTTTTAATTGGGGATGCGGCAGCTCTGCAATCGCCCCTGAGCTTTACGGGGTTTGGATCCCTGGTGCGCAACTGCCCTCGCCTGTGCGATTTGCTGGACACAGCCTTGCGCCATAATCTCCTCAAAGCCGCCGACCTAGCCCAGATCCGCGCCTACCAGGGCAACTCCGCCGTCACTTGGCTGTTTTCGCGGGGGATGATGGTGCCCACCGGCAAGGTGTTGCCGCCCGAGCGCATCAACGCCATCCTCAACAGCTTTTTCGGTATTCTCGCCACCGAGCCGCCTGAGGTGGTGGACGACTTTATCAAAGACCGGGCTGGCTGGCTGGCCTTTAACCGCATGGCTATCAAAGCGGCTCTGCAGAACCCGCGGCTGCTGCTGTGGATCTGGGAGGCAGTAGGAGCGGAAGGCTTTGCCCAGTGGCTACCTACCTACTTCAGCTACACCGGACTGGCTTTGCTCTCGGCCCTCCTGGGAAGTTGGTTTCCCAAGCTGGTGCGGCGCCTGCAGCCCTGGCTGGAGTCCCGCTACCCCCGCCTGTGGTTGCGCTGCCTGAGCTGGAGCTACACCCTCACCTACGGGGTAGGCCAGCCGCGCCTGGAGTTTCATCTCCCCGCTCCCAGCTCTCCTGCCGCGCAAAACCTGCAAAACCCAATACCGACCTGGATAGAAGAAAGGGCCTAGGCCGGAGACTTTCACCAAGCCGTTGTTTCCACCGTCTCTCTGGCGCCTCCAGGAAAGGCGGGCGTCAACTGTTTTGTCGGCAGAGTCAACTCACAAAAAATCTCGAGGAGTGCTGGCAGTCCTTGCTTTGGTTTGCTAGCAGTTTTCGGCCTTATCTGCACAAGATTGTTTGCCGCAGCAGCCGATTCCCAGGTAGTGGCCAGCGGCAAAAGAGCTGTGTCCACCTGCTCTTTACCTTGGCAATTGGCTCAAGTTGAGTATAATCAGTGCCTACCATCCACTAACCTTCAGGTTCAGGCCGAAGAGGGTTGGGAAGGGATCCCAACTTGAATCGGTCGAGGAGTTTCTGAACCTCTTTTTGCAAGGTCTCTATTTTGGCAAGAAAACTAGGACCAGATCCAATGGTTTATACTTTTGAAATCATCGGCATTGCCCCTGCCCTCGATTTTTTCTGGCAGCAGCAGGAGCTGGCAAAGCGGCCTTGTCGGGTAGAGTACCTGGGCACCCGCCCTTGCACCCTGGATGCGCTGCTGGGATCCTTGGAGGAGGTGCCGGCGCGGCGGGGCTGGGATTTGGATCAGCTAATCGAAGCGGTTATTCGCTTCTGGTGCAACAATCCCGACTTGGTCAGTTTGTGGCGGTCTCGCTTTCAGGATGCCGGAGAAGATGTCCTGCTGATCTCGCGGGTGGGGCCCATTCAATCCCTACAGCAGGAGTTTGAGTGGCTGCTCAACCAATGAGATCCCTAAACCGGGTAGGCTAAGGGCAGAATTGTTTCGTAACTACCCATGAGCGACACCGTTTTCAGCAAGATCATCCGCAGGGAGATCCCGGCCCAGATTGTCTACGAAGACGAGCGAGCCATCGCCTTCAAAGACATTGCTCCCCAGGCTCCTGTCCACATCTTGGTGGTGCCCAAGGAGCCTATCCCCGGCATTGCCCAGGCCAAGCCCGAACACGAAGCGTTGCTAGGGCACCTGCTGCTGACGGCTCAGCGGGTGGCTGTTGAAGCTGGCCTAAGCAGAGGTTATCGCTTGGTCATCAACCAAGGAGAAGACGGGGGTCAAACCGTCTTTCACCTGCACATCCACGTTCTGGGCGGTCGGGCGATGGGCTGGCCGCCGGGCTAGCTTCGGGTTTTGCCGCCAAGTGGGGCCTCTACAGCTAGAATGCTGCCATTGAGGGTGGCTGGCAGGCGAGGTTTAGAGGCGATGGAGTGGCATGTTACCGATGCGGAAAGCCTGATGATCATCGACCAGGAGGTGGGCAAGCACGAGCTTTCCCCAGCCGAGTATGAGGTGGTTCGTCGAGTTATTTACGCTACTGCAGATTTCGAGTATCTCCACCTCATCCGTTTTGGCAACGAAGCCCTGCAGGCTGGGGCGGCGGCTTTGGCGGCGCGCACCACCATTGTGGTGGACGAGCCGATGGTGCAGGTAGGCATCGCGCGGGCCGTGCAGAACACCTTCTCCAACCCCATCTACTGCGGCAGCGAAGCTGTCACCCGCCCCCAGAGGGACAAGACCCGCTCTGCCTGGGGCCTGCAAACCCTAGCTCAGCGCTACCCTGAGGCAATCTTTGTCATTGGCCAATCCCAGACGGCTCTTTCCACCCTGGTGCAGTTGATCGCCGAGAAAGAGGTATCCCCTGCCCTGGTCATCGCGACGCCGGCTGGGTTTGTGGATGTGGTGAAAGCCAAGCAGGAGCTGGCCGATTCCATGGTGCCCCACATCCGCACTGAGGGACGGAAGGGCGGCCCTGCAGTGGCGGCGGCGGTCTTGGATGGCCTGCTGGATTTGGCTTGGCAGGCCTATGTGGGAGCCAGCAGCCCAAGCCCTACTGGCAAATCAGTTAGCGGATAGAGGGGAGCTCCGTTGATCTGATGATCTAAATGGTTCTGATCCAGATCACAGGCTTGGCAGGATCTCCGTCATGCTTCCCTCGGTCTGGCTTCGAGAAGATGGGAGCTATCTTCTCAGTGCCGGACAAAAAAGCCCGAGAAGCGGCTAGTCGAGGTAGAGCGAGGGATCCGGTCATGCAGCAGTTCATTTGGGTTTGGGGAAGCGGCTGGCTTTTGGCTATGGCCTTGGCCAGGGGAGGATGGGCCCAAGCGGAGGTAGCGGCTCTTTTGCCCGCCGGACAGCCGGCTATATCGCCCTCTCTCCCTGTGCCGTCGAACATCGACCAGAGGGAAGCTCGACTCAGCCCCTACCAGCGCTGGCAACAGCAGCATGCTGCCGCGGAGATTCCCTCTTCTGGGTTTGGGGAGGTCTTCTACCGCCTCGCTCAGAAAGCGGAACAGAGCCCAGAGGGGCTGCCTTTTCCACTGCGGCCAGCCGGGATCCCTCTGGGAGAGGGTAGCCCTTTTTTCCTCCATGTCAACGGGCTGGTCTACCAACTGTCCTATTGAAATAGGCGGGGAGGTTTTCGCGTTAGCAGGACGGCTATTTCAAGCCCTGCTGAACCTCTCCTCTCCCTGGGGGTGAGGGATCAGTAATGATTCCCCACCTTGCGGTGGTGGACGGCGGTGAGGCCCTCCAGGTTGGAGACCCGCCCGGCTTCTAGGGTGCTGTAGACCACCCAGTGGTCGCTGGTTTCTAGGCGGCTGGCCACGCGGCACTCCAGGTAGGCCAAGGCATCAGCCAAGATGGGGGATCCGTTGGCGGCGGGGTAGGTCTTGATGCCGGCAAAGCGGTCGGCTCCCGGCGGGAAGCGCTTCAGGAAGTGGCGCATTAGGGACTGGTGATGGCCTTCCTGCAACACGTTGAGGACAAAGGTATCGCCCACCTGCAGGAAGGACTCGATGGCCCGGTCTTTGGCCACGGCAACGCTGATCCCCGGCGGATCGCTGCTGGCCTGGGCCACCCAGGAGGCGAGCATGGCGCTGGTGGCCTGCCCTTTGCGGGCGGTGAGGATGTAAAGGCCATTGCTGATGCGGCCTAGGGCGCGATCCAAGTCGGCATCCAGGGCTTTCATCTGCTGAATGGTGCGATCCCGCGTTAGCCACTGCCCCAGGTCGGTGCCGGCTTCCTCCGCCAATTGCAGCAGGGTTTCGTCTAGGGGTTGCTTGAGGAGAATAGGAGGGAACACTTCTTTGGCGCCCATCTCCTGCAGCGTGTTGCGGCAGAGGTAGACCGACTCGTCATCTGCTCCCCCCGACTCGAACAGGCCAAAGCCTTGTTTGCTGTGGGCAGCAGCCAGGAGGGTTTTCAGCAGCACCTGGGTGGAGGCCGCATCAGGCCCCGCTTGGGGCGGCATGCCTATCACCACACCAGCGGCCAAGCTCATCAGCTCGCGCACCTCGTGGGCATCCAGCAGCCGCAGATCCGCCAGCTCTACGGCAACGCCGGTTTTTTGGATGCCGCGGGCAATGGCTTGGGCCAATGCTTCCGCCTGGCCATAGCCCGATAGGTAGAACACCGCCACCATTCGTTCGGCTTTGGCCTGCTCCAGGCTCCAAGTGCGGTAGTGCTCCACCCAATCAGACAGGTGGTGGCGCAGCAGGGGGCCGTGGCCGGTAGCAATGGCGGCGATGGGGGGCAGGGACTCCATGCGCTTCAGGGCCGAGAGTACCGAGCGGGCGTTGGGCCCCATGAGGCAGTCGTAGTAGAGCTTGAAGTCGGCCTGTAGCAGGTGGGGATGCTCGTCCCAGGCAAAGTCATCGCAGTAGTGCATCGCAAAGACGTCGCAGGTGTAGAGGATCTGCGTGCCGTGGTCGTAGGTGAGGATGGTGTCGGGCCAGTGCAGGTTGGGAGCAGAGATGAACTCCAGAACATGTCCCTTGCCCAGATCCAGGCGATCCCCCTGCTTGACCACCAGGTGCCGGAAGGGGCGATGCACCAGGTTTTCCAAAAATTGCACGGCCACTTTGGAGGCCACTACCGTCATTTGGGGCGCCAGCTCCAGCAGATCCCCGACTAGGCCGCTGTGATCCGGCTCGGTGTGGCTGACCACGAGGTAGTCGAGGGTGGCGGGATCCAGGAGGCCTCGCAGCAGATCCAGGTACAACTGGCGAAACTTCTCGTGGGAGGTGTCGATGAGGGCCACCTTCTCCCCGCGAATTAAAAAGGAGTTGTAGGTGGTGCCGTTTTCCAGGGCGAACTCGATATCAAACCGATCCCGATCCCAGTCCTGGGAGCGGATGGCAAGGGTATCGGCTCCAATGAGCAGCGTCTGCAGCGTAAGATGGCCTGAACGCGGTGCAACTGCCGTAACGGCCATGTTTTCCCCCTCTGCCAAATGGCAACTTTACCTAACTGCCCTCTGCACTCATCGTAACCGTGATGTAACTAAATGTTGAGGAGCCGCCAAGTTTTGATTTTCTGATGAAATGCTTCAGGGATCCCCAAACTGCCGACCCCCGCAGGGTCTGGGAGCAAAAGCTGCGGCAAACTGGGCCAGGGTGTGGCGCAGTTGATCCAAGTTTTGGCCGTTGGCGGCGGACACAAACAGGGCCTTGGGGTAGAGCAGGCGCACGTCCTCGACCCATTCGGGATCGAGGCGGTCAATTTTGTTAAACACCAGTTGTCGCGGGCCGGTGGCCAGGGGCATCTCGTCCAGCAATTTTTCCACCGCCTCGATGTGCCCTTCCCAGTTGGGGTGGGAGAGATCCACCACGTGCAGCAGGGCATCCGCCTCCGTCACCTCCTCCAGCGTGGCCTGGAAGGCCTCTACCAATTGCTCAGGCAGCTCGGTTAAGAATCCCACCGTGTCGGTCAACAGCACTGCCTGCTGGCCGGGCAGCTCCAGCCGCCGCGTGGTGGGATCCAAGGTGGCAAAGAGTTGATCGGCCACATAGACCTGGGCCTGGGTGAGGGCGTTGAGAAGGGTGGACTTGCCGGCGTTGGTGTAGCCCACCAGGGCCACCACGGGAATTTGGGATCCCTCCCGTCGCTGGCGCAGCCGTTGCCGGTGGCGGCGCAGCTCTTCCACTTCTTGCCGCAGCTTGGCGATGCGCCGCTGGATGGCCCGCCGCTCCATTTCCAGTTGGGTTTCCCCAGGGCCGCGGGTGCCGATCCCACCCCCCAACCGCGACATGGTGGGACCGCGACCGGCTAAGCGGGGCAGCAGATACTGCAGTTGTGCCAGCTCCACTTGCAACTTCCCGGCCCGGGTTCTGGCCCGCTGGGCAAAGATATCCAGGATCACCTCGCTGCGATCCACCACCCGCACCCCTACTGCCTGTTCCAGGGTGCGCACCTGGCTGGGGGTGAGCTCGCGGTCGAACACCACCAGGTTAGCTCCCAGATCCTGCACCAGCAGGGCCAGCTCCTGCACCTTACCGGAGCCGATCGCCGTGGCCGAATTGGGACTCTCCCGCCGCTGCCAAAGGGTTTGCAGCACCTGGCCGCCGGCGCTCTCCACCAGGCGGCCCAGCTCGGCCAGCCTGTCTATGAGGTCTTCGCTGCTCTGTCCCGGCTCCTGCAGTCCCACGAGGATGGCCCGCTCCTGCTGGGGATCCACCTGGCGGGCAGTGAATTGGCGACGAAAACTATCTTCCAACTCCGCCACCAGCTCCTGCAGATCCTGCTCTGCCAGGGTCGCCAGCGGCAGAGGCTCGGAGACCTGCCAGCGGCTCTCTCCCTGGGGCACTAGGTGGGCCAGATAAGCGTAGTTGACAAAGCCCGTGGCCCCTCCGCCGCGGCGCAGCCGTCCTCCTGAGGGAGATACCGACAGGAGAATGAGGGCGTCCAGCCGCTGCAGGGCCATGGCCGTCAGCGCCTTTTGGCTGGGGCCGCCCTCGCCCACCTGGGTGGTGATGCAGCGGATCCCAGACAGGCGCTCCGCCCCCTGGCGCGGCAGCTCCCAAGCCGGGATCTGCGTTTCAAAAGGGGATCCCAGCCCCACGCGAATCACTTGGCCCCGCCGATTGAGGTAGACACTGATGGGCTGGCTTTCCAGATCTTGAGTGAGGGCTCCCAGCCTTTGGGCAAACTCCACCGTCACCAGCCGATTGGGAGGCAGTCGCAGTTGGTAAAGACGTTGCAGTTGCTTGCGCTGATAGGGTTTTAGCCCCTTGGCCTGGGCAAGGCTCAAACCAAGGTCGGTCTGCTGGCGAGAGGCGCTAACCCTGGGCATAGGGACGAGGAAATACCCGAAAACAGGCTTTTATCTACCATACACGCTTTGTCCGAGCCGCCTGGGAGGGAGAGCCGCCGGCCCAGGGCCAATGGGGGCGTGGCGACGGGGCCCCAGATCCTCTGCAAAGGTTAACTACCAGGACAAGCCGAACGGCGCGTTGGCGGCAATCCCCCAGAAGGCTCGTGCCTATGTAGACGGCTAACTGAAGGTGGTGGGATCCAGCCCCGACCTCAACCATCACGAGGTGTTTATCCGCAACAACGTGCCGGTGATGGCCTTTTTGTTGCTGCATGGGCGGTCAGACATCGTGCGCCGCTTCCTGGACTCCTGCCTTACCTGCCCAAGCTGGAATCCCTGTATCGAGCTTGCCATTGAGGTAGCTACCGCTGGCGAGAAAATGGTCAAGCCGGGTTTGGAAGAGGGGGATGGATTTAATCTTGCGCCGGGCCAATTTGCCGGATGGCCGTAAGGGAATCGACATCGGCATCGAGGGGGAGCGCATCGTTGCCCTGGAGGCAAATCTGCAGGCTACTGCTCCCCAGGAGATCGATGTGAGCGGCCGCTTGGTGTCGCCCCCCTTTGTGGATGCCCACTTTCACCTGGATGCCACCCTCACCTACGGGATCCCGCGCGTCAACCAATCGGGCACCTTGCTGGAAGGGATCGCCCTTTGGGGGGAGTTGAAGCCGCTGCTGACGCCGGAGGCAGTGATGGAGCGGGCCTTGACCTATTGCGATTGGGCGGTGGCGCGCGGGATCCTGGCCATCCGCGCCCATGTGGACGTGTGCGATCCCAACCTGGTGGCGGTGCGGGCCTTGCTGGAGGTCAAGCAAAAAGTGTCCCCCTACCTGGATTTGCAACTGGTGGCCTTTCCCCAAGATGGCTACTACCGCTCGCCGGAGGCGGTGCAGCTTTTGGAGAAGGCTCTGGATTTGGGGGTGGAGGTGGTGGGCGGGATCCCCCACTTTGAGCGGACGATGGCCGAAGGAGCTGCTTCAGTGCAGGCTCTGTGCGAGATTGCAGCCGCGCGCGGCCTGCGGGTGGATCTGCACTGCGACGAAACAGACGACCCCCTCTCCCGCCACGTCGAGACCTTGGCCTATGAGACGCTGCGGCTGGGCCTGCAGGGGCGGGTGGCCGCCTCCCACCTCACCTCGATGCACTCAATGGACAACGCCTACGTGAGCAAACTCATTCCCCTGATGGCCGAAGCAGAGCTGGGGGTGATCGCCAACCCGCTGGTGAACCTGGTGCTGCAGGGCCGCCACGATACCTATCCCAAGCGGCGGGGGCTGACGCGGGTGCCGGAGCTGATGGCCGCCGGGCTGACGGTGGCTTTTGGCCAGGACTGTGTGATGGATCCCTGGTATCCCCTGGGCAGCGGCAACATGCTGGAGGTGGCCCACATGGGGATCCACGCTGCCCAACTGACAGGCTATGAGCAGATGCGGCAGTGTTTCTTGGCGGTTACGGAAAACCCGGCCCGCATTCTGGGGTTAGAAGGCTACGGACTAGAACCCGGCTGCTATGCCGACTTGGTGGTGCTCCAGGCTGCCGATGCTGTCGAAGCCATTCGCCTGCAACCGGCTTGCCTGTACGTTTTCCGTCGGGGACGGCTGATCGCCCAAACCCCGCCGGTGGTTGCCCAGCTCCATTTGCCGGGGCGCCCGGCCCAGGTGGACTTCACCCGCCAGCTTTAACGGCGCACGGTGCCGCTGAAGCCGCTGGCTTTGAACTGCTCCATAGTCAGAGGCAGCGGGCTGGTCACGGGCACGGAGATGCGAATGGAGAAGGGGCTTTCGCCGGGGGGAACCTCCTCGATGGCTCCCAGGCGGGTGCGCTCCGGCAGAACCTCATTGCCGTTGGCATCGTAAAGGCGACCGAAGACATCCGCATTCAGCACAGTATTTCTGGAGCGGTTGACCACCGTGCCTTCAATGAATAGGCACCTGGCCGGTATAGGGTTGCCGTTGCTGGTAACCAGGTTGGTGTATTCGGGGGTATCCGGGCAGGGGGTGAGGTGCAAATCCTTCAGTTGCAGGGGGATGGCTCCAAAACCCAGCAAGAGCGCCGCCAAAGCTGCACAACCCAGGCTCCAGCAGAGGGAGCGAAGCCCCTTCTTCCAAACTTGGCTCATGTTTTTTCTCCAAGGCCCATCTCCCCTAGTCTAGGGGATCCCCCGCCCGGTAAAACCCCTCCTCGGTCTGGATCCCGTCCAAGCGCTGATCCCAGGGATCCTGAGGCAGAGGCTGCTCCAGTAGGCAGGCCTGCGGGACAATGCCCCACTTGGGCACGCCGGGATCCGGCAGCGAGGCCAAAAAGCGGTCGTAATAGCCGCCGCCATAGCCCAGGCGCCTCCCCCAGCGATCGCAGGCCAGGGCGGGCACAAGGATTAACTCGGCTTCGGCGGGATCGATGACTTCGCTGCTGGGAGAGGGCTCCAGCAACCCCCAGCGGTTGGGAACAAGCTCAGCTGGGTGGTAGCGGTGCCACCGCAACTGCCGCTGCGGCAAGCAACGAGGGATCCCCCAGCGCTTTTCAGGGAAAAGGGCGAACAGGGATCCCAAGTCCACCTCGGAGCCGAAGGCCACGTAGGCCAGGATGGTCTTGGCCGCCAAAAGCCGGGGCTGAGAGGCCAGATGAGCCACTATCTTCTGCTCGACCAGAGAGCGATCCACCCCTTGCCGCACTTGGCGGAAGTGCCGGCGCAAGCGAGCTTTGGGGAGAAAATTGGGCCCCACAGACGGAGACAGGTTTGTAGCGTAGAAGGGAGTTGCCGCAGCGCCATGCCATCTCCCTGCCTTGACTTTCCCCACCCCCAGTCAAGCTTAGGGGTGGATATCCAGAACCTACTGGATGGCCAGGAGCTCCACTTCAAAATCGAGAGTAGCGTTGGGAGGGATCACGCCGCCGGCGCCGCGGCTGCCATAGGCCAACTCCGGCGGAATGCGCAAATACCGCTTGCCACCCACCCGCATGGTGGCCAGACCTTCCTCCCAGCCACGGATCACCTGCCCTACCCCGTAGGTGAAGGTAAAAGGTTGATTGCGCTTGTAGGAGCTATCGAAGACGGTGCCATCCTGCAGCTTGCCCACGTAGTTCACCACCACCGTTTGCCCCGGCTGAGGTGAAGGCCCTGTACCTTCGACAAGGTCGTAGTACTGCAGACCCGACTCGGTGGTGATAAATTGCTGGGCTTGAGATTGCACAGTAACTGCTGGGTGATCTTTGGCTCGCGACAGAGCCATGGCCGGCTGTCCAGCCCACACCCCAATCCACAGCAAACCCAGCAACAGCAGCAGCATCTGTTTCATCCGTTGGCGTCCCCCCGGTGCCGACTTTTTGCCTCCCCAACAATCTTAGGGGATCCCCTCATCCTATTTCGGCAAATTCGACGATCTGCCCTTGATGGTCGCGCACCCAGAAGACAAAAGGCTTTTCGGAGCGGACGCTGCTGCGGATCCCTTGCTTGTTGATCCGCTTCAGGAGGGCTTTGAGGGCTTCCCGTTCGTAGGTGGTGTGGCGATAGCGGACGCCGCTGCTGCGACCGGCTGCCGCCCCGTAGGCAGGTACAAAGGGAGTTCTGGAGAGACTGCCGTAGGGATCCGTGGTACCGGGGATCACGTGCAGTTGCACGGTGTCGGAGAGCTGATACCAGAGGCCAGCGGTATCGAGAGGTGTCGAGGTGGAGCGGGCTTTGGCATCAAGGCGGGAGCTGAGGCCAATATCCGCCGGGAAGTAGGCAGATCCCAGGCTGGAGCCGACCATGCTTTGCTCATAGCCGTAGTAGTACTGCAGCGGCAGCTCCGCCTCCGGCAGCCTCAAGACCTTTTCGTAAAACCCTCGCGCCTGCTCCAGATCGGGCACGATGATGGTGTAAACCCGCGGTGCGCCGCTCAGAAACGTCCACATGGCCCCGCCGTAGGCCGATAGCAGCAAAAACATCAGCCCCTTCGTGGAGAGCAAAACCTCCAGGGGGATCAGCGGCAGCATCAGTCCAAGGGGGGTTGGCATTGGCGCTTGTCCATTTGCGGGTGGCTCTGTAGTCCAGTATAGGATCCCTAGGCTGATGAAGCTTGCCCTGTTTGCCCCCACCCCGCGCGGTCGCCGCTTGGCCCAGGCTCTGCTGTCGCTGCTGCCAGAGGAGTGGATCTGCTGGAGCAAAGCCAATCCACAGGGAGAGCCGCTGCCTTGGCCCTGGCAAGCCTATGGGGATCCCAGCCATCCCACAGCGCCCAGATCCCTGGCGGCAGCGGTGGCCCAAACTTGGCCCCAGGTGCAGGGCTGTCTTTTCATCTTGCCAGTTGGGTCGGTGGTGCGGCTAATTGCCCCCCTCTTGCAGGACAAATACCGGGATCCGGCGGTGGTGGTGGTGGATGAATCAGGCCGCTGGGCCATTAGCCTCTGCGGGGGACATGTGGGCGGGGCCGATGCGCTGGCGCGGCAGGTGGCGGCTGCTTTGGGAGCCGAGCCGATCCTCACCTCTGCCTCCGAAGGGCTGGGGATCCCGCCTGTGGATGTGTTGGGGCATCCCTACGGCTGGCGGCGGGGCAGTGGCGATTGGAACGGAGTAGCTGCTGCCCTGACGCGGGGAGAGCCGGTGGCCGTAGAGCAAACCTGCGGCACGCAGCTCTGGCGGCGGGCCTGGCCAGCGGATCATCCTCTTTTGACTACGGCTCCCGACCAAGCAGTGGCCCAGATCCGGATTGGGGAATACACAACGCCTTGCCCCCACATCCCCACCGTCCACTGGCATCCGCGGGTGCTGTGGGTGGGGGTGGGCTGCGAGCGGGGCACCAGCCGCGCCTGGCTGGAGGGATCCCTGCGGCGCCTGTTGCAAAACCAGGGGCTGGCCCTCGAGGCCGTTGCCGGCTTGGCCACTCTGGAGCTGAAACGGGATGAGGCGGGGCTCTTGGAGCTGGCCCAGGCCCATGGCTGGCCCATTGAGTTTTTCTCCGCCGCGGCCCTGGCAGGGATCCCGGTTCCCCACCCTTCAGAGGCGGTGCGGCAGGCGGTGGGCACCCCTTCGGTGGCGGAGGCGGCTGCTCTTTTGGCGGCCCAGCGCTGGTCGGGAGAGGACAATCCAGCCCAGGGGAGAGCCACCCTTGTCTGCCCCAAGCAGATCTTCACCTCAGAAAGCGAGGGAGCTTGTACCCTGGCCATTGCCCGCGCCGCCCGCGAGTATTCCCCTCGCGCCGGGCACCTGTGGCTAATTGGCATCGGCCCTGGGGATCCCGCCCAATTGACCTTGGCCGCCCGCCTGGCCCTGGCCCAAGCCGAGGTGGTGATTGGCTACCAGCTTTACCTGGACTTGGTGGCGCCCCTCCTGCACCCCGGCCAGATTTGCGAAGCCTTTCCCATCACCCAGGAGGTGCAGCGGGCGCAGCGCGCCATCGCCCTGGCCCAGCAGGGGCTGCAGGTGGCGGTGATCTCTTCGGGGGATGCGGGGATCTACGGCATGGCCGGCCTGGTGCTGGAGTACTTGGCCCGCAGCGGCTGGGATGGGATCCGCCCCTCCCTGGAGGTGCTGCCGGGGATCTCCGCCCTTCAAGCTGCTGCCGCTCGCCTAGGAGCCCCTCTCATGCAGGATTTTTGCGCTATTTCCCTCTCGGATCGCCTCACCCCCTGGCCGGCCATCGAGCAACGCCTGCAGGCGGCTGCCCAGGCCGACTTTGTGGTGGCCCTGTATAACCCCCGCTCGCGGCAGCGGTTGGATCCCTTCCTCAAGGCGCTGCAGATCTTTCGCCGGGCCCGCCCCACCCACACCCCGGTGGCGGTGGCCCGCAACCTCTACCGTCCCGGCGAGGCCATCCACCTCACCACGCTAGGGGAGTTGGATCCTGAGCAGGTGGACATGTTTACCCTGGTCTTGATCGGCAGCTCGCAGACCTTTCGCTACGGCAGCCGGCTGATCACTCCCCGCGGCTACCGCTTGTGATGAACCCACCTGATGGCCGTTGGATTTCGATTCAAAACACCGTGAGATGGCGGGGATCCAACTGCAGCCACCAGGGGGATCCCCAAGCTTCCACCTCGTGCCACACCTCGGCTTGCAGGCGATAGTCCTGGCTGTGGTCAGGAGGGCTGCCCAGCCTAAAGAGGAGAATCAATCGGTGAGGGGTCTCACTCCCCCTGGCGCCAATCCGCGATAGCCCCAGCCGGGGTCTGGGCAAGGTATTTCGGAGCGCCGCCATTTTCTGTCCAAAAGAACCGGGAGCTCAAAGAATCTAAGGGCGCCGCCTGCTTGCCTAGGCAGAGGCAGAAGCTGTGTCCAAGTGGGGAGAGACGCTGCCGCTGGAAAACTCCTAATATATATATATTATTGGACTGTAGCTGTTCATTAAAAAATGCTTAACTACTTGTTGCAAGCAGCAGATGGCGGGTTTTGAAGACTGGGCAATTGGGCCAGAGAGCGCCTGGTGTCTCCCCTTTTATGGCTGGGTAGGGACAGCGCTGGCTCTTCCTTGGGCCGCTGGCTGGATCAAGCGCAGTGGCCCACGTCCGGCAGCCTACCTCAATATCCTGCTGACCTTTGCGGCCCTTGCTCATAGCTTTTGGCTGTTGCGACAAGTTTGGGGTCGGGATCCCCAGCTCCTGAACTACCTCTGGTTTCGGGTGGCCGATTTGGACTTGTCCCTGGCTTTGGAGGTCTCGCCTCTGACGCTGGGGGCGGTGGTCTGGGTAAGCGGCTTGAGCTTGCTGGCCCAGATCTACGCCCTGGGGTACCTGGACAAGGATTGGGGGTTGGGCCGCTTTGCCGCCCTGATGGGCTTTTTTGAGGGGGGGATGACGGGGATCGCCCTCAGCGATTCGCTGTTTCTCAGCTACGCGCTGCTGGAGATGCTCACGCTTTCCACCTACTTATTGGTGGGCTTTTGGTACGCCCAGCCGCTGGTGGTCACGGCGGCGCGGGATGCTTTTCTCACCAAACGGGTGGGAGACCTGCTGCTGTTGATGGGGGTGGTGGCGGTTTCCAATTTCTCCGGCTCCTTGACCTTTTCCGGCCTGCGCGATTGGGCGGCTACGGCCAGCTTGGATCCAACTTGGGCGGCCTTGATGGGGTTGGCTTTGATTGCCGGGCCGCTGGGCAAGTGCGCCCAGTTCCCGCTGCACCTGTGGCTGGATGAGGCCATGGAGGCGCCCAACCCGGCTTCGATCCTGCGCAACTCGGCAGTGGTGGCCGCTGGAGCTTTTGTCCTCATCAAGCTGCAGCCAGTCTTGGCCCTCTCCCCTTTCACGGATGGGGTGCTGGTGGCCATCGGCACCATCACAGCCGTAGGGGGATCCCTGGTGGCCTTGGCGCAAATCGATCTCAAGCGCACCTTCTCCTATTCCACCAGCGCCTACCTGGGCCTGGTGTTTGGGGCGGTGGGGACGGGGCAGCCGGATTTGGCGCTGGAGCTGCTGCTGCTGCACGGCCTGGCCAAGGCGCTGCTGTTTATGGGGGTGGGATCCCTCATCTACACCACTTCTACCCAAGATCTGACGGAGCTGGGGGGCCTAGGGGGCCGCATGCCGGCTACGGTGGCCGCCTTTGCTGTGGGATCCCTGGGGATGGTGGCCCTGTTGCCCCTGGGGTGCTTTTGGATCCTAATCCGCCTGGCGCTGGTGTACAGCGCCCTGCAGCCGGCCCTGTTGGGGGTGTTGCTGCTGATGAATGGGCTGACAGCTTTGAACCTGGCGCGGGTGTTTGGCCTGGTCTTCTTGGGATCCCCGCAGCCCAAGACGCGCCGTGCCCCTGAGGTGGGCTGGCCGATGGCCCTGCCCATGGTCATTCTGACGGTGCAGAACCTGCTCATGCCCTGGCTGTTTTGGCGCTGGGGGCTTTATCCCGGTTGGATCCCAGAGCTGCAGCAGATGGCGGCTCTGCTGGCGGCCTCGGGTTTGCTGGGGGCCGGTGTTGGTGCTTGGCTGTACTGGGGGGGCCGGCGGCGGCTGCGCCTACCCTGGCCGGAGCTGCAGGATCTGTTGGCGCAGGATTTCTACACCGGGCAGCTCTACCAGGCTTTGGTGGTGCAGCCGGTCGGCGCCCTTTCCCGCGGACTGGAGTGGCTGGATCGCAACGGGGTGGATGGCCTGGTGAACGGAGTGAGCCTGGCTTTTTGGTTTAGCGGCGAAGCCCTCAAGTACACCCTGTCGGGGCGGATGCAGCTCTACGTGTTGCTCATTGTCATCGGGGTCGTGGTGGTTACCGCTTGGCTGCTGCGCTCGCCCCTGGTGGGATTAGCCTATTGAGACGGGAGCATGACTCTAGTCAATAATAAGCTCAACTATACTGAAAATAATGTATAATATGTTCAGTACGGATTACTACCAGTTGATCTTTCTGTTTACTTTCGAGTCTGCCAACATGGTAGCCAAAGCAAAGCAGAAAATTGGTAGTAAGACGACACGGAAACTGCGCTTTGGGTATTCTACTCAAAGCTTTGCGGGATACCGCCATTCTGTTTGGACTCCGTCCCGCTAACGCGAATGGAAACAAGCAGAATGCTATCGCTGCATAGTTGAACAGTGATGTTCAGCAGTGTTCAGCGTAAATGTATCAGGAACCATGCTCAGCCTTCTAATCGGGATCCCCCTATTGGGTGGCCTGCTGGTGGGGCTGATCCCCGAGCAAGCGGGGAAGGGCCTGCACCGAAGTTTGGCCTTGGGCTTCGGCCTGGCTTGGTTGGGGCTGAGCTTGGGGCTGCTGCTGCAGTTTGATCCCCAAGCGCAAGGGATCCAGATGGCCGAACAGATGGCCTGGATCCCGCAGTTGGGCCTGGTTTACGAGCTGGGGGTGGATGGGATCTCCCTGCCGCTAGTGGTGATGACCGGCTTGCTGGTATTGATTGCCCTCTGGGCCAGCGGCCCGGTGGAGCGGCCCCGCCTCTACTACAGCTTGGTGTTGCTGCTAGCAGCCGCCATTGTGGGGGCTTTTCTGGCCCAGAACTTGCTGCTGTTTTTCTTGTTCTACGAAGTCGAGCTAATTCCCCTTTATCTGCTGATTGCCATCTGGGGCGGGCCGCGGCGCACCTATGCCGCCACCAAGTTTTTGGTCTACACCGCCCTCTCGGGGGTGCTTCTGCTGATTGGCTTTTTCGGCCTCAGTTGGCTGAGCGACGCCCACAGTTTTACCTACACCGTTTTGCAGGCCCACCCCTTGCCGCTGCTGCCCCAGATTCTCATCCTCATTCCCATCCTGCTGGGGCTGGCCATCAAGATCCCCTTGGTGCCCTTCCACACCTGGCTGCCGGACGCCCACGTGGAGGCTTCCACCCCCATTTCTGTGCTCTTGGCGGGGCTCTTGCTCAAGTTGGGCACCTATGGCCTGGTGCGCTTTGGCCTGCAGCTTTTGCCCGATGCCTGGGAGCAAGCCGGGCCGTGGCTGGCCAGTTGGGCGGTGGCCAATGTGCTGTATGGATCCCTGAACGCCTTGGTGCAGCAAGACATGAAAAAGCTGGTGGCCTACAGCTCCATTGCCCACATGGGCTACATTCTCCTGGGCACGGCGGCGGCCACCCCCCTCTCCTTGGTGGGATCCGTCTTCCAGATGGTGAGCCATGGGCTGATTTCCTCGCTGCTGTTTTTGCTGGTGGGTGCTGTCTACGCTAACACCGGCACGCGGGATCTCAAGCGGCTGCGGGGATTGCTCAACCCGGAACGCGGCCTGCCACTTGTTGGCAGCTTGATGGTGTTGGGGGTGATGGCCAGCGGCGGCACGCCCGGCCTGGTGGGCTTTATTGCCGAGTTCACCCTCTTTCGGGGCAGCTTCCCCGTCTTCCCCCTGCAGACGTTGCTGTGCATGGTGGGGACGGGATTGACGGCGGCCTACTTTTTGCTGATGGTGAACCGCGTCTTTTTCGGGCGCCTCTCGGAAGTGGCCATTGCCATGCAACGACGCGCCACGGGAGAACGCCTGCCTGCTGTAGTTTTGGCCTCGCTGGTGGTGGTGCTTGGCCTCCAGCCTGCCTGGGCAACCCACTGGGTGGAGTCCACCGCCGCCCATTTGGCCAAGCCGGCGGCCCTCAATCTTGCCGAAGCAGGCGGGCCGACCACTGCTTTCGAGCCTGGGTTCTCTTCGTTGTGACGATTTAGTGATACGACTGAGTTTTTGTTGTTGTCTCAACCCCTCCTTCTCCCATGACGGCCACCCTTGTTCCCGCTCCTTCCTGTTTCTTTCTGGCTGGCTTAGATCCTC
This sequence comes from Thermostichus sp. MS-CIW-15, assembly GCF_054060575.1. Lineage (NCBI taxonomy): Bacteria > Bacillati > Cyanobacteriota > Cyanophyceae > Thermostichales > Thermostichaceae > Thermostichus > Thermostichus sp. MS-CIW-15. Next base: position 45,130 of record NZ_JBSSDI010000016.1, read on the forward strand.
TAGAGCAACGGCGACTGGCTCCCATCGTCCAACGCCTAGAAGCAGGGGGAGCCCTTGTGCCGGATTCTTCCAGCAACCGGCTGGAGGTCATCGGCATCCTCCACAGCTACGGCCAGGTGCTGGATGCCTACTCCCAGAATTTGATCTTCATAGCCGACCACCAATTTTTGGAGCTCTTCCCAGTTTTTAAGTACTTCAACGGCGAAATCACCCTGGGCAAATGGCTGCGCTACCTCTGGCATGACCGCATCAACTACGAGTTTGCCGAATACTGCATGAAAGCCATGCTCTGGCATGGAGGGGGAGGCCTCGATCGCTATCTGGATACTCCCGAATTTGTCGAGCGGGCCAAGGTGGCCATCCGGGCCAAGTTCCGCTTCAACCCCCTTCTGCAGGGCCTCAACTTCCTCTGCCCCGACTTTGCGCTGGAACAGGTGCGCATGCTGGCCATGTACAGCGGCCTGGGCCAGTTCTGGCGGGTGATGAGCGATATCTTCCTGGCCTTGGCCAAGCGCCGCGAGAGCGAACCGCAGCTCACGCTTCCCGACGTAGTAGCCCACATTCAGCAGGGGTTGGTGGCAGCTGCCAACAAGCCCATCACCTACGCCCCCTGCATCTGGGGCCGCCGCTACGAGATCATCCCCCTGTCGGCGGGGCTGACCTTCCTGCCCGATACGGCCCTGCCCTACGTGGAAGCTGTGTTTTTCCGCTCCTTTCCCTTCATGGGCACCGTCTCCTACAATGCCCAGGCCCACCAGATCCCGGCCGAGCAGGCGGACTTCGCCTACGGCGCTTTGTATGCCGATCCGCTGCCGGTGGGGAGCGCCGGGATCCCCCCTACTCTCTTGATGCAGGATATGATGCGCCACCTGCCTGGCTATTTGCGGGAGCACTACCGCCGCCAGCCGCGCGGGGAAGATGACCTGCGGGTGAAAATCTGCCTCAGCTTCCAAAAGGCCATGTTCTGTGTTACCACCGCCGCCCTGCGGGCCCTTGCCCCCTTTCCTCTGGAAACCCAGGATCCCCAGCAGCAGTTGGCCAATCGCGAGTTTCTCGCCCCCTGGCTGCAGCGGCTGCTGGGATCCCGCCTGCTGAGGGTACAAGAAGAAGTTGACACTCCCACCCAGCGGATTCTTACGCAGCCCAAGATGGACTCGCGAAGGCGCTGTCAAGACGCCCCTAGACAGTCCTTTGAGGCATAACCTCAAAGTTCTGCTTACTTCGGACTTAAGTTCCTCCAGGTTAGTTATTGCCGCGCGGGTTTTGCACCGCAGTAGGTTGTTTTCCTGGAGAAGCTCTGTACTAACTATGAAGCAACTAAAGTGGCTCAAGGGCTTTTTCGCCCCGCACTCAAGTACGGGGCTACCAAGCTATTGTCGATGCCTAGCGAACCCGAGCGCTGTTGCCGTTGGCTGCAGCAAGTGGAAGCGGGATCCCATTTTCGGATACAATGTTTTGTCCGATTGAGGAGTAGGGTGGCGTAGCCAAGTGGTAAGGCAGAGGTCTGCAAAACCTCTATGCGCCAGTTCGAATCTGGCCGCCACCTCTCAAACCTGACATCCCCAGCGGGACCCGCATGAAAGACAAGTTGATGTTGATGATCCCCGGCCCCACTCCCGTTCCCGAGAGTGCGCTGCTGGCCATGGCGCGGGGGCCCATCGAGCACCGCAGCCAAGAGTTCAGCGCCATTCTGGAAGAGGTGACGGAGGGGTTGCGCTGGCTGCACCAGACCACCTCCGATGTGTTTGTCTTTGCCTGCAGCGGCACCGGGGCCATGGAAGCCGGGATCCTCAACACCCTCAGCCCCGGGGAGCAGGTCTTGGTGGGGGTCAACGGCAAGTTTGGCGAGCGCTGGGCCGAGATGTCGGAGCAGTTTGGCCTGCAGTGCGAGCGGATAGAGACCCCCTGGGGCGTGCCCTATCCTGTCGAAGTCTTCCAAGAAAAGCTGGCCGCCGACCGGGAGAAGACCATCAAGGCGGTCATCCTCACCCACTCGGAAACCTCCAGCGGCGTAGCCAACGATGTGCAGGCCATCGCGGCTGCTGCCCGCGAGCACGGAGAAGCCCTGGTGATTGTGGATGCGGTCACCAGTTTGGGGGCCATGCCGGTGCCTATGGACGAGTGGGGCCTAGACGTGGTGGCCTCCGGATCCCAGAAAGGCTACATGATCCCGCCCGGGCTGGGGTTTGTGGCGGTGAGCCCGCGGGCCATGGCTGCTGCCGAGCGCTCTCGCTTTCCCAAGTACTACTGGAGCTTTAAACTGGCCCAAAAAGCCCTGCGCCAGGGCACCACTCCCTTTACGCCCGCGGTGAACCTGTTTTATGCCCTGCAGGTAACCCTGCGCCTGATGCGGGCCGAAGGGTTGGAAGCCATCTGCCGCCGCCACGCCCGTTTGGCCCAGGCCACCCGCGCCGGCGTCAAGGCCCTGGGGCTGAAGCTTTTGGTCAACCCGGAGTCGGCAGCCAGCCCCTCGGTAACTGCTGTGCTGGCGCCTGAAGGGATCAACGCCGATACCCTCCGCAGCACCCTGAAGAAACGCTTCGACATCGCCCTTGCTGCCGGTCAAGACCACCTCAAGGGCAAGATCTTCCGCATCGGCCATCTGGGCTTTGTGAGCGACCGCGACATTCTCACCACGCTGGCTGCCCTGGAGTCGACCCTGCACACGCTGGGTTATGGCGACTTCCCTCCTGGAGCGGCCATCAAGGCGGCCGAGGAGATCTTGGCAAGCCCCTAGGGATCCCTTGCCCATTCTGTAGTTCTTGACACCTGGCGCCCCTCCCTTGCCCTGGCTAGAATGGGTGAGCGTTCTTAACAAAAGATAAAATTCCAGAGTCGACTGCTCTGGAGAGCTATCTGTTCCCAACCCAAGGGTTGACATGCTGGTTAGTTTGCAACGGGATCCCTGTCAAACTGCCTCGGCGGCGGAGCTGCGGCGGGTGCTGCAGGGGATCGGCCCTCTCTCCTGCCCGCTGCAGTACAACTTTCACCTGCACACCTGCTGCTCCGATGGGCGCATGGATCCGGCAGACTTGGCGGAGCAGGCGCGCCGGCACGGCCTCAAGGGCCTGGCCATCACCGATCACCACACCCTGAAGGGCTACGAGCAAGCGCAAGCCTATCTGGATCGCCCCGAGGACCCCCTGCTATGGACGGGGATCGAGATTACAGCCAACCTGCTGGGCTGCGAGGTGCATATTCTTGGCTACGGCTTCGATCCGGCGGATCCTGTTTTGGATCCCTACATCCAGGGGGAGCAAGTTCCCGGCCTGCCCGCCGCTGAGGCCATTGGGGCCATTCAAGCAGCAGGCGGCCTGGCGGTGTTGGCCCATCCCTTTCGCTACTGGCTGCCTGCGGAAGAGCTGGTGCCGGCAGCCGTGGAGTTGGGCCTGGATGGCCTTGAGGTCTACTACGCCTACAAAAACCCCGACATTTGGGCTCCCAGCCCAGGGGAGGCGGCGATTGGGGAAAAGCTGGCAGAGACCTACGGACTTTTGAAAACCTGCGGCACCGACTCCCACGGCCCCAGCATCCTCAGGCGTATCTAGCCGACTTGTCCAGCCCATCTAGGGGCGGGGATAGAGCAACTGGCCCAGGCGGCGCAACTGCTCGGCCGTGCCCATACACAGCAGCAGATCCCCCGGTTGCAACAGGGTGTCACCGCTGGGGCCGCCAATCAGCTGGCCATCGGCTCGCCGAATTGCCACCACCAACGCGCCGGATCGCGCCCTTAGATTGGCTTTCCCCAGGGTCTGGCCAACATAGGGGCATTCTTGCGCCGCCAGCTCGTACTCTTCCAAGTAAAAAGTGCGATCTCGACCCGACAGGATCCCATCCACAAAGTCCACCACGCGGGGGCGCAGGGCAGCCGCTGCCATCCGTTTTCCACCGGTGATGAAGGGAGAGATGGCGTGGGCAACGCCCGCTCGCTGCAGCTTTTGCAAAGCCTCTTCCGTGTTGGCGCGGGCAATGGTGCGGATACGAGGGTTGAGGGTGCGGGCCGACAGCACCACATAGAGGTTTTCGGCATCGCTGGAGAGGGCGGCAATCAACCCCTCGGCCTGCTGCACCCGCGCCGCCAGCAAGGTGGCATCGAGAGTGCTGTCTCCCTGGAGAGCGACATATCCCAGCTCTTGGGCCACCTGAATTGCCTCGGCCGATTGATCGATCACCAAAAAGGGCACCCCCTCTGCCTGAAACTCCTGGGCCACCTGTCGCCCAATGCGCCCAAAACCGCAGACGATGTAGTGGTTGTTCAGCGCTTCCATCTGTTTCTTCCACTTCCGCTGCCGGATCCCTTCCTGAAAATGCCCCTGGATGAGGGCCTCTGTAAAGCGGTTCACCATGAACCCGATGCTCAAGACCCCCATCAGGATCAAGGCCACCGTGAACAAGCGCCCCCGATCCCCCAGCGGCTGCACCTCCATGAAGCCCACAGTAGTTAGGGTGATAACGCTCATGTAAAAAGCTTCCACCCAAGGCCATTGCTCCACCCCGTGGTACCAAAGGGTGCCGATCAGGACAACGCCCAGCAGCGCCCCTACTCCCAAACTCAGATCCCGCTGGATACCGGGATCCCTTTTGGCAGGAGGAAACGGGGGACGAGCAGAAGCCATACGGCCCAGCCAGATCGAGCGGGGAAAAAGCGAGAACTACAATGGGTAGGAGAAAGTCAGTTGTTGAGCAGCAGCGAGTGGAGTGCAGATGCCCGAGTACATCAAGGTGGAATATCGGATCGACAAAAAAGGACAGGTGACCGAGACCGTATTGAACGGATCTGGCTCCAGTTGTACTCTAGCCACGGCAGAGCTAGAAGCAGCCCTTGGAACGGTGCAAGAACGAAAGCTGTTGCCGGAGTTTCATCAGCCAGCAGAAGCCGAGATAGAATCACAAGTTTCTTTACAGCAAACCCGCTGACTCCATCCCCTTCCCCCCAGTTTTCCCGTATCTACCTGCCTACTTTCGCTTCTTGCCCCCCTTGCCGGCAGCGCCGCTGGCTCGTGCCGCCCCAACTGCCGATTGAAACAGCCAAACCGCCAAGGGAGCAGCGACGATCAAGATAATGCTGGTGGGGCCGACGCCAAAATCCGGCTCACCGGAAGCCAACTCGAAAATCGAACCCACAGCGGCAATGGCACTGATGCAGGAAACGGCCAGGAGCAGGTAGCCTTTAACACTGGTGGTCATGGGGAACCTGTCTAACGTCTATTCGCGAAAAAGCCCCCCCACTCTCGAGAGGGCTACTTTCTATGCTACGGGCAGGGATCCCATGCCAGCAAGCCAGAGCCGGAATCTCCCTCTTAAAAAGCAACCAGAGAAGTGGAATTGGAGCGCCAGCCTAGCCCTTGACGATGATCTTGCCGACCATGCCAGCCCCCCGGTGGGGAGTGCAGTAGTAGGTGTACTCACCCAGAGGGACATCGACAAAGGCCGATTCCACCACTTGGTTGGGAGCAGTGAGCAGGGCCTTGTGGGACAGCTTGGCTGCCAGGGCCGCATCGCCACCAGGTACCTTGTCAAAGACAACGTTGTGAGGATAGACCTTGTTGTTGACCCACCGAACAGTATCTCCCTGATTGATGGTGAGGGTGGGGGGATCATAAATGAGCTGGGCCTTGTCAGAGCCCATCTTGACCGTGTAGGTTTCAGCAGCAGCAGGGTTGGACAGGAAAGCTACCGCAGCCACCCCGACTACGAGAGCGAGGAGGATGCGCTGCAGACGCTTCGCTAGGTTAAAAATGAACAACATGGATTCCTCTCAAAACGTAACGGCCGTCGCCCCCGCCTCTGCGGCTGGGCCCCCCCTTTCCAAGTTGTAAAGGAAAGGCACCCAGTCCAGCAGGGACGTTCAACTCCTATCTTAGGATCTTAAGGCGGAACAGGAACACCCATTCCCTTGCTAGAGCGAGGGGCTGTTCCAGACGGCAAGGCCACAGGGAGGGATCGGGCGACGAGATTGCCTCGAGCCTCTACCTTTCTCGTTGCCTGATACATTCACGCTGAACTCTCCTGAACATGGTTCAGGAAAGAAGCGATCGCATCCTGCCTATCTCTGAGCAGGAAGGCGGTATCCCGCAAAGCCCTGAGGAATACCCCCCGAGCGCTTTCCCCCTTCACTTCCCGGCAACCGTTGCGGTGGACTCAAGGATCAGGGGGAAACTTGGTCTACTATATCCCTCTCAATGACTTTTGCCAAACCGCCTAAAGCTCAGTAAATTCAGCAAAGTTCAGGGTTTTGGGGGTTAGAGGCATGCTCTCACCGCAAGGCGGCGATCCTTCGCCCGTGGGATCTCGGAGAGAAAACCGGCCATCTCTGAAAAACTGGGAGTGCCTTGCCGGCCAAAATCCGTAGGGTCGCCGATGCGGGAGAGGGACAAGCCGCTCTAGTCTTTAAGCAAAGAACGATGCGGTATTTCTTTTGCTGTTCTCCAATTACTTTCCAAGTCGCGTATAAGATATCAACCCGCTGAACAAAATTGAGAGCTTGCTTAAGATGAACAGCCGGTATTCGTCCATCGCCAGCCCGAGCAAGGCCTCTACCAGGATTTTAGAATCGGCGGAGCAAAAGCAAAACATTCAAATCTTGGCTCGCTGCATCGGCACAGCCTTGAATTTAGGCAGTCCGCTCAGGGTTGCCATACATTACACCTCGCAGGCAGAGGGGTAACGCTTGCTCCCCAACGCCTGCCAGGTAATTTCGCTCGCACTTCTGGAGATGATCTCAGAAGCTTCTTGAGCCTAAAGGGTTTCGCAGAGGAAGGGATCCCAAAAGTTTTTGGGCCCTCTCCGTAAGACGGGCATCCGGAGTGCCGCCTGTAATTATTTAGGGATCCCGAGGCTAGTGCTGAACAATTCCCTGAACCATAGCGTCGCTCAGGTAAGCCAATGCCTTCAAATCGGCCTCGTCAAAACACCGATCGCACAACAGGCGGTAGATTAGGCTCTCGTGTTCTGAGGTAAAGTGGCGAGTTTGCAAGACTTCTTCAACGATGGATCGAATGGTCATAGTTTGCCCCTCCTGGGATCGGGCTTAACACTGCTTGCCCATACTGATTGTGAAGAGTCAAGCCATAGCTCAAAAAGGGAGCCAACACGGATTTTCCAGCAAAAAAACTGTACATTGGCCAGTCATTGGGATCCCCAAACTTACTAAAGAGCCGTGACTGAGGATGTGCTCGCTGCCCTTGGCCAGACTACTTGCCTAGGGTCGAAGGTCCTCCCCTGGCAGAGCCTCCGAGAGTTGAACATGTGGCCGAGAAAGCCGTCCTGCAGCCAGGGAGCATGTTATCCTGAGTTGGCTTAACATGATTTCATAGCCGGGCTCAGCCGTCACCTTTCTAGCTGCGGCTGGCTGACCCGACGTCTAGGGATCCGGCTCAACTTTCTTCGCATTGCAGGCAAGACACCAATGGTGGGCATCTTCAGGCGCTTTTTCGGCTCTCGTGGTCAGGCAGATTCCAAACCTTCATCAGGGACGGCTGCTCAGCCGGCCAAAAAGAAAGACAACACCTTCTTTCTCGACCCAGATGAGGCCAAAACCCTTGGCAACATCGAATACATGCGCACTCCTAGGATCGTGAAGCACACCTTCCAGGATTTCGGCTCTACGGAGAAGGTGGAGGTGGTGGAGCAGGTTTCTTCCCTAAGCAAAGTTAAGTTGGCCGTAGAACAGGCCAAAGCCCCTGAGCAAAGCTCTTCCACCTCAAACAGCAGCAGTGGAGCAGGCTCACGCCGCCAGGGGGGATCTGACATGGACATGTTTCGCAACATGGCCCGCAGCCTGAAGCGCAAGTAGGCTGGACCCGGCTTATTGGCGGCACAGGATACAACGGCTATCGAAGGAGGGGCAATGGCGATTAAGCGAGGCACTTTGGTGCGGGCCATCCGCGAGAAACTGCAAGGCAGCCTGGAAGCCCAGGCCAGCGACCCTTTGATTCCCAACTACGTCTTCGAAACTCCTGGAGAAGTGGTGGATATCAAGGACGACTACCTCCAGATTAAGTTTGGGGCTGTTCCCACCCCTCCAATTTGGCTGCGGGCGGATCAGGTCGAGGAGATCGCGAGTTGAATAGGAGCATGGAATGCTCCCCTTTGGCTTGAGGGAGGGCTAATGGTACCTCTGGCTTCTCCCACGCGCGACCAACTTCTGCAACGCAGGCGACTTTTGCGTCAGCAACGGCGCAAGCGCTTTTGGCAGGGATCCTGGCGCTTGGCCAGCTCGATGGGCGTTCTGACGCTGCTGGTGTTGGGCCTGCAGCAGCCCTACTGGCAAATTCGCCGGCCGGAGCAAATTCAGGTAAAGGGCAGCTACTGGGTCGACCCCGACTGGATCCGGGAGCAACTGCCTCTGACCTATCCAATGAACCTCTGGCAGGTGCAGCCGGCTGTGTTGGAAAGAGCCTTGCTGGCATCCCCGGCCCGCCCTTCTCCCATCGAAAGCGTCCAGGTACAGCGGCGGCTGCTGCCGGTGGGGGTGATCGTCCAGGTGCGGGAACGGCAACTGGTCGCGCGCGCCCGTCGGGGCGACCAGACAGGCTGGGTGGATCGGCAAGGCCATTGGCTGCCCCCCGATCCCTTTCGACGCCACAGCGGATCCTCCCTTTCCTGGCCTGAGCTGGAGTTGCTGGGCTGGGAGAACCACGCGCCCGAGCAATGGGCCTTGTTGCTCGAAGCCCTGCAACAGGCTGAGATCCAGATCGAGACCGTAGATTGGCAGTCGGGAGAGGGAATCACGCTCCACACTGAGCTGGGCAACGTCTATCTGGGGCCGATTTCTGACCGCCTGCCTCTGCAAATTCAAACCCTCAACCAAATGCGGGATCTGCGCCGCCACTGCGAGTGTACACCCGACGAAATTCTCCAGATCGACCTGACCAGCCCCAGCGTACCCACCCTGCAGCTCACCCCTGCCGCCACCCAGAAGCGCTGGAAGCATTGGGAGCAGCGCTAGCCCTGGGATGAGCTTGCTGCCATGAACACAGCGCCGGCGGTGGAGGTCAAACAGTTGTGGGTCGCCTATCCCGGTTGTCCGCCGGTGCTGCAAGGGCTGGATCTACGGGTTGAGGCCGGGCAGCGCCTAGGAATCATTGGCCCCAATGGCGCCGGCAAAACCACCCTGTTCCTGGCCCTCGCTGGCCTGTTGCCCCCCTGTTCCGGCCAGATCACTTTGTTTGGGCAGCCGCTCCAGCCTGGCCAGTTTCGCCCTGAGGTGGGGCTGGTGTTTCAGGATCCCGACGATCAACTGTTTGCCGCCTCGGTGGCCGAGGATGTAGCCTTTGGGCCGCGCAACCTGGGACGTTCTGAGACAGAGGTCGCGGCTGTGGTCCAAGCAACCCTGGCGATGACCGGCACCCTGAATTTGGCCAACTGTCCCCCCCATCATCTCTCCGGCGGTGAAAAACGCATGGTGGCGATCGCCGGGATCCTGGCAATGCAGCCGCAGTTGGTACTCTACGATGAGCCGACTGCCAACCTGGATCTGCGCGCCCGTCGCCGGCTAATCGCCTTTTTGTTGCAAGCAACGCACACCTTTCTGCTCGCTTCCCACGATCTGGAACTGATCCTGGAAGTGTGCGATCGGGTGATCCTCTTAGATCAAGGCCGGATTTGCGCCCAGGGATCCCCGGCCCATCTGATGAGCCAACCCGACCTCATGGAAGCCCATGACTTGGAAGTGCCCCCCTCGCTGCGCCGATAACGGCAAAAGCTGAAAAGATGTCAAGAATTATTTTTGAGTTGATAAAAATTTTGTCTCTCTTAATAAAAAGCTATCGTGCTAATTAAAAATATTGATTTTCGTCCAGGATTGAATGGGGATATCATTTTGTTGAGTCGGGGGATCCCTTCTCTGGGGCGTCCTCGTCGATTTTGTATGATCGATTTTGTGCAAGAAAGATGGGGACTTGGCCTGGAGTTGGCAGCTTTGCCCGCCTGAGCGACAGTTGTGGTTAACCCGGATGGCTCCCACAACCTTTTCTGGCCTCCGTCTGATTGAGTCTGAGGTCGGGGGTTGGGCACGGCCTTCTCTCCAGGGGGAGGTCTGTGGTGGCTGGAGTAGGTGTTGCCGAGAAGAGCTGTCCACTGAGGGTTGGGCAGAGGATCTCTTGGATGAGTTCGAGGGAAATTGCAGGATCGAACCCAATAGGCGAGATCAATTTGGAGATCGATTGGCCTTATTGCTGGGTTCGGCAACGTTCAGGAACTGAGTGTTCAAAAGTGGAGAGTTGATATGCCTATTGCAGTCGGAATGATCGAAACCCGCGGGTTCCCGGCAGTAGTGGAAGCTGCCGACGCCATGGTAAAGGCCGCGCGCGTCACCCTAGTGGGTTACGAAAAAATTGGCAGCGGGCGCGTCACCGTGATCGTACGGGGCGATGTCTCCGAGGTGCAGGCCTCGGTGGCCGCTGGCTTGGAGTCTGCCAAACGGGTGAGTGGGGGCGAGATCCTCTCCCACCACATCATCGCCCGTCCCCACGAAAACCTGGAGTTTGTGCTGCCCATCCGCTACACGGAGGCAGTGGAGCAGTTTCGTACCTAACTGAGTAGTTGCACTTAGCCTGGAATTGACCCGATCCAGAAAATCTGGACAGGTTCCAACCCCCTCCACAATTTCAGCGTAAGGAGTCCCTATGGCTATTGCAGTCGGAATGATCGAAACCCTGGGCTTCCCGGCAGTGGTGGAAGCTGCCGACGCCATGGTAAAGGCCGCGCGCGTCACCCTGGTGGGTTATGAAAAAATCAGCAGCGGGCGCGTCACCGTGATCGTACGGGGCGATGTCTCCGAGGTGCAGGCCTCGGTGGCCGCCGGGATCGAGTCGGTGAAGCGGGTCAATGGCGGCCAGTTGCTCTCCTGGCACATCATCGCCCGTCCCCACGAAAACCTAGAGTACGTGTTGCCCATTCGCTACACCGAGGATGTGGCTCAGTTCCGCGAAGGGGTCAACGCCATCCGTCCCTTCACCCGTCCCTAGATGCGTATCGCGATTGTGCGGGGCACTGTTACCAGCACCCAGAAGGATCCCAGCCTGACAGGCGTGAAGTTTCTGGTGGTGCAGTATGTCGATCTCGAGGGCCGACCGCAGCCCGACTACGCTGTAGCTGCCGATCCGGTGGGGGCCGGCGCCGAGGAGTGGGTGCTGGTCAGCCAGGGCAGCGCAGCTCGCCAGCCGCAGGGAAACGAAACCCGTCCGCTGGATGCAGTGGTGATGGCGATCATCGATACCGTCAGCATCGGCGGTCGCTCCCTCTACAACAAGCGCGACCAACGCTAGCTGGGATCCCTCCTTCCTCTCTCTGACGTGTTCTAGAGGCTCACGGTTATGCCTGCTCACACCTATGCTGCGCCGCCAACGCCCTGGTCTCGCCGCCTGGCGGAGCCGACCATCCATCCCTCTGCCTACGTGCATTCCTTTTCCAATCTCATCGGGGATGTGCGCGTGGGCGCCCAGGTGCTGATTGCCCCAGGAACTTCCATCCGTGCGGATGAGGGCTCTCCCTTCTACATTGGCGACGGCTCCAACGTCCAGGATGGGGTGGTAATCCACGGCCTGGAGCAAGGGCGGGTCATTGGGGAAGATGGCCAACCCTACTCCGTGTGGATTGGCAAGAACACCTCCATTGCCCACATGGCCTTGATCCACGGGCCAGCCTATGTGGGCAACAACTGCTTTATCGGCTTCCGCTCCACGGTGTTCAACGCGCGGGTGGGGGATGGCTGCATCGTCATGTTGCACTGCTTGATCCAGGATGTGGAGATCCCGCCGGGCAAGTATGTGCCCTCCGGCTCCATCATCACCACGCAAGCTGAGGCGGATCGGCTGCCCGATGTGCAGGATAGCGATGCCAAGTTTGCCCAACATGTGATCGGCATCAACCAGGCTCTGCTGGAAGGCTATCACTGCAGCGAAAACCTGGTCTGTATTGCTCCCATTCGCAACGAACTTCTGCGGTCGCGCACCTCTAACCCAACGGCTACGGAGACGGCATCCATGACTCATTCCTCCTCTCGCGCCGACGGCCGGAACGGCGGCGGATCCCTTCTCAAGCCGGAGGTGGTGGAGCAAGTTCGCGCCCTGTTGGCCCAAGGCTATCGGGTAGGGCTGGAATATGCCGATGCCCGCCGCTTCCGTACCTCTTCCTGGCAGAGCGAAAGCCCGATCACCAGCACCCGCGAGGCCGAGGTCATGCAATCGCTGGGGGCTATTTTGGCGGAGCACCGCGGCGAATACGTGCGCCTGTTGGGGATCGACCCCAAGGCGAAACGACGGGTGTTGGAGCAGATCATCCAAACCCCGGAGGGGCCGGCGACCGTTTCTGGATCCCCCAGCCACGTCTCGGTTACGGCCCCAGGTTCCGGCGCAGCCAATCCGCGCCCTGACGCCAGCTTGGAGGAGGAGATCCGGGCGCTATTGGCGCAGGGGTATCGCGTCGGCCTGGAGGTGGCCGATGTCCGCCGCTACCGCACCTCTTCCTGGCAGACTTTGGGCAATTGGAGCGGCTCGGCCCAAGAGATCCTGGCGGCTGTGCAGGCGGCCTTGGCCGAACATACGGGAGAGTATGTGCGCCTGCTGGGAATCGATCCCAAGGCCAAACGGCGGGTGCTGGAGAAGGTGATTCAAACGCCCCAGATGAGCAGCAGCGGCGGGACAGCCTCGCCCGCAGAGGGGGGCAAGCTGGGAGGGAGCGCTGCTGGCCTCGACCTGGAGTTACAGGAAGAGGTACATCGGCTGCTGGCCCAGGGCTATCGCATCGGCTACGAATATGCTGACGAGCGCCGCTTCAAAACCTCCTCTTGGCAGACCGGGCCGACCATTCGCGCCAGCCGCGGGCCGGAGGTGTTGGCCGAGCTGACGGCTGCTTTGGCGGAGCACCAAGGCCACTACGTGCGCCTGTTGGGGATCGATCCCAAGGGGAAAAAGCGGGTTTACGAGCGCGTCATTCAAACCCCCGGCGGCAAGTCGCCTGCCCCTGCAGCCCAGGGATCCCCGGCGGCTACTCCTGTTTCCACCGTTCCTGCCAGCACCCGACTCAGCAGCGAGGTGGTGGCACAGGTGCAGCAATTGCTCAGCCAGGGCTACCGCATCGGCACCGAACATGCGGACAAGCGGCGTTTTCGCACCTCCTCTTGGCAGAGCTGCAGCCCTATCGAGGCCACCCAGCTGCCCCAGGTGGTGGCGGCTCTGGAAGCCTGCCTGGAGGAGCATCGCGGCGAGTATGTGCGCCTGCTGGGCATCGACCCCAAAGCCAAACGACGGGTGCTGGAGCAGATCATCCAAACCCCTTGAGGGATCCGCCTGTTCTCTGATCACTGTTGGTTCAAGGTTGGTTTTGATCCGACCTCCTAGCGATGAGGAGCACCTTGGCTTTGCCTCTGCCCACCTCTACAACGCTGCGCTCCTGGCCCAGCCAGAACGGCGAAACTCGCTACTATGTCAGTGGCGAGGTGCAGGTGGAGGCAGGGGCAGGCATTGCAGCGGGAGTGCTGTTGCGGGCCAACCCCGGCTGTCGCATCGAGATCGGGCGAGGCGTCTGTATTGGCATGGGATCCATCCTGCACGCCTGCGGGGGATCCCTCGTCGTGGAGGCGGGGGCCACCTTGGGAATGGGGGTGCTGGTGATCGGGCAGGGCACCATCGGCAAAAACGCCTGTATCGGCTCGGAAACCACGCTGCTCAACTGTTCAGTGCTCAGCCAGGCGGTGATCCCTCCCCGCTCGCTGGTTGGGGATCCCACCTATCCCAGCAGGCAAGAGGCGGAGGTGGGCATGGCTAGCGAGGCAGAGCCCGTGTCGGCGGCGGCCCCGCAAGAGCCGATAGAACCCCCTGAGGAAACCTTGCCTGAGCCGACCCCTCCCTCTCCCCCCGACTCGCCGCTGGCCCAGGTGGAAAAGCAAACCCGTCGTTGGCAGGAGGCGGCTGAGCAAACCCAAGAGAACTCGAGATCCCCTAAGACCCGCAAGCTAAATGGGATCCCGGGCTATTCGGAGCTGGATCGGCTGCTGGGCAAGATCTATCCTTACCGGCAGATCCTATCCTCTGGGGGTGGCCAGTCTTGAGGGCTACACTGGCATAAAGAAGTAGGGTGCTATGTCCACCTCTTTGGGCCTTATTCAGACACGCAGCTTTCCGGTCATTGTGCGCATTGCCGACGCCATGACCAAGTCGGCGGGGGTGACGCTGATCGGCTTTGAGAAGATCTCAGGAGGCTACTGCACGGCAATCGTACGGGGAGGGATTGCCGATGTGCGCATTGCCATCGAGGAGGGGATCGAGGTGGCCCGCCAGTTTGAGCAAGAGGAGATCTCCAGTTTGGTCATTCCACGGCCTTTGCCTAACTTGGAGGCGGTGCTGCCCGTCAGCAGCAAGCTGTCTCAACTGGCACAAAACCGCGGCTACAGCCGCCTCAGCAACTTGGCCGTGGGCCTGCTGGAAACCCGCGGCTTTCCGGCTATGGTAGGGGCCGCCGACACAATGCTGAAAACGGCGGATGTGCAACTGGCCGCCTACGAGACCATTGGCGACGGCCTGTGTACGGCCATCATTCGGGGCACGGTGGCCAACGTGGCCATCGCCATCGATGCCGGCATGTACGAGGCAGAGCGCATCGGCGAGCTGAACGCGGTGGCTGTGATCCCGCGCCCTCTCGACGAACTGGAGCAGGCTCTGCCGGTGGCCAGTTGTTTCGTTGCCCAACCGGTTACCTTGCCGGTGGCTATTCCCCAAGCCCAGGGACAAGAGGTGCGGCGCAGCGATACCGTTGTGGAGCGGATCCCAGTTTATCTGGAGCCGCCGGAAACCCCTTAGGTTTACCTTGCAAGACGGGAAGGCTCGCGCTGTACTCTGCCCCCTCCCGCCGTCTACAGGGGGAGAAGATCTGAGATCACCTCCAGAAAGCGGAGCGGGGCAGAGAGGAAAAATGTTAGGCTACTGGAAGACCTGGGTCCGTGCAGCTCCGACGCCCAAACCGTGTCAGGATCGGAAGATAGCAGCACTACGGGATGCTCTGAGCAGGCGCGTCAACCCGGGTCGCCCTCTTCCAAGTTTTACCTCTGCCCTGGCAGCGCACACCTGTATGGCCGAGACAGACAACCCCCTCGCCAACTTTGCTCAGAAGGCTTTCTACTTCGGCATGGGTTTGGCCGCGGTGGTGGCAGACAATGCTGCAAAGGTGGCCGGGAGAGCCAACAGCCGTCTGCTGGAGCTGCGCAAGCAGGTCCAGGCTTTGGTGGATGAATTGGTGGAGCGGGGGGCGATGACCGCCGAAGAGGCGCGGGCCTACATGGACGCCATCGCTGCCAACGCCAACCGTAGGGGGGGGGAAAGGTCTGCTGGCGCCCCTCGCAAGATCAACATTGACGACATGGGCGACGCTGAAGACAAGACTGGCACTGCCCTTGAACTTTCGGAAGCTGCCCGTTTGCGCCAACAGATTGCTGAGCTACAGGCAGAGTTGGATCGCATCAAGAAGGAAGCGAGGAAGTCCTAGGTTTGGCCCGGGAAAAGTTGGGATCTCTATCTCTTTAATCCTCGTTCACGGGGAACTGGAAGACTCTCCGCAGCGCCCTCAGCCCGATTGCGAACGGCTGCCGCCGAAGTTCCTTGGCCGCAGCGGCGAGTCTAAACAGGCTCGTCCAATTTTTGTTGGAGCGGTTGGCTTGGATCCCTGACTTCTCTCTGAAAATTGGCAGCTCGGGGCGCTTAAGCTTGAGAATCTACCCCAAGCCACCTCAAAATGCCGAACCGCTGACGCGTCCTGGAGGACTCGAACCCCCGACATCCGGTTTTGGAGACCGACGTTCTACCAACTGAACTAAGGACGCAGGAGTAGTAAAGGGTCAGGCCCTTACCTAGTTTACCTAGTGTAGCAGGTATGCCCAAAGCCTTAGAGGGTTTCTTCTTTGGAATCCGTTTTGGCTTTGATGCGAGTGGCCTTGCCTACTCGGTTTCGCAGATAGAACAGCTTGGCCCGCCGCACCTTGCCACGCCGCAACACCTGGATTGAGTCGATGCGCGGCGAGTGAACTAGGAAGACCCGCTCCACTCCAATTCCCTGGAAAATCTTGCGCACCGTGATGGTGCGGTTGCATCCAGAGTGACGCATAGCAATGACCGTGCCTTCAAAGGCCTGCACCCGCTCTTTGCCGCCCTCTTGAATGCGCACCCCCACCCGTACCTGATCGCCAACATGGATCTCTGGCAGATCCGACTTCATGTGGGCCGCTTCGATGGAGCGGATGATCTCTTCGGCGTTGATGCGAGCGTTCATGGCTTTCCCGCGTTATCGGCAGCCAATCAGTGTAGCAATCCCCCCTTTTTTTGTACAGAGCTTGCCAGCCGTCCGAACCCAATGGCCATGCGGGAAACCGCGTTTGCACCCCCTCTCCTTTTTCAATAGGCTGGATACAGAGAAAGCCCTTGTTAAAGGCGAGAGACTTTTGTGATCCTGCGCACCAATGAGCCCCAGACGGGATCCCCAACCCCTGCCAAATCTGCTGACCAACCTCTGCCACAGACCGGATCCCACAACAGAGGACTGCCCATCGGCTGGATCCTTGTGGGGATATTGTTAGCCGGCTTGGGCGGCGGCATTCTCGTTCAGCGTCAGCTCCGGCAACAGACGGCCCAGCGCCTGGAGAGGCTAACGGTGCCCGTGCAGGTGACAGATCTCGCCCAACGCCTGCGGGTGAGCGGCCAGGTGCAGCCGATCCGGCAGGTGAATGTCAGCCCCCGCGAGTCCGGTCGTCTGGCAGAGCTGCTGGTGGATCAGGGAGATGAGGTAGTGGCAGGGCAAGTGTTGGCTCGGATGGATTACGGGGATTTAGCCAGCGGCATTCGCCAAGCCCAAGCCCGCATCCAAGAGCTACAGGCCCGCCTAGCGGAACTGCAAGCTGGCGAGCGACCCCAGGTGATCGCGGCGGCCCAGGCCAGGGTGGATGCGGCGCGGTCGCAAGTGAGGTTGGCCGAAAGGGAATTGGAGCGGATTCAGACCCTGGTGCAGCAGGGGGTGGTGGCCCGTAGCGAGCTGGATCAACGCCTGGCCCGCCTGGAACAGGCGCAGGCGGACTGGCAAGCGGCTCAACAGGAGCTGGAGCGATTGCGGTCAGGTAGCCGCCCAGAAACGCTGCAGCAGATCCAAGCCCAGATTGCCCAAGCGGAGGCAGAGCTGGCCCAGCGGCAATCTCGCCTGGCTGAGGCCGAGATCCGGGCGCCCTTTTCCGGCGTGGTTGTCCAGCGCTTTGCCGAGGTGGGATCCTTTGTAACTCCCACTACCGCAGCTTCCGATGCCACCGCCGCTTCTTCCAGCTCTATCTTGGCGCTGGCCCAGGGGATCGAGGTGCGAGCCGAGGTGCCGGAGGCGCAGATTGCCCAGGTGCGGGTGGGGCAGCCGGTGGAGATCCGCTCCCTGGCCTATCCGGATCGGGTGGTGCAGGGGCGGGTGAAGCGGATTGCCCCTGCCACGGTGGTGGTGCGGGAGGTCACCGTCTTTCGGGTCATGATCGAACCGGAGGCGGGGGCAGACTTTTTGCGCACCGGCATGAACGTCTCGGTGGATTTTATCGGGGAGCGGCAGCCTCAGGCGCTCACGGTGCCCTCGGTGGCCATCTTGCGGGAGCAGGGCCAAGAGGGAGTGATCCTGCTGGATCCGCGAACCCAGCGGCCCGTCTATCGACCGGTGGAAACAGGCCTCACCCAGGGCGGGATCACCCAAGTGCTCTCCGGCTTGCGGGCGGGGGATCGGGTCTTTACGGCGCTGCCGCCGGGGGTGAACCTGGAGACTTTGATCCGACAAGAGCAAAATCGCAGCGAAACCGCTCAAATCAAGCCACACCCATGAGCCTACCGATTGCAGCCCGAATGGCCTGGCAAATGGTGCGCCGCTACCGCCTGCGCACCGGTTTAAGCATGTTAGGGATCCTCATCGGCAACGCCGCCGTCGTGGCCATTGCCGGGTTTGGCCATGCTGCCCAGGAGCTGGCCGTGGATCAGTTCCGTTCTTTGGGCACCAACTTGCTCATTGTCTTTTCTTCCAGCTTGGGCCTGGCGGACGCCAGCAACACCCGTCCCATTACCCTCGACGATCTACGGGCAATTGCCGCGGAAGTGCCCGCTGTGTCGGCAGCCGTCCCCAGTCTTGTGGTCAATGTGCGCGCCGTGCGGGGGGGAGTGGATCGCCGCTATGAGGCCACAGGCACCTGGCCGGAGTATTTGTCGGTGCTGAATTTGGAGATCGAGGAGGGGCGCTTTCTCTTGCCAGCGGATATTGAGGAGCAGCGCCCGGTGGTGGTGCTGGGCAGCGAGGCCGCCCGCGAGCTGTTCGGCTTGGATCCCGCTGCCGCCATCGGGGAGACGGTGCTGCTGAACAACCTGCCCTTCGAGGTAATCGGCACGTTGCGTTCTAAGCCAACGGTGTTTGGCAACAGCGATGCCGGCCTGTTTTTGCCGGTGGATGTGGTGGCCAACCGGTTTGTGGGGCGGCGCTCCCCCTATGGCCTGGAACTGACGGCGATCTTCGTCTCGGCCCGCTCCGAAGCAGATCTGCCGGCTGCCGAGTTCCAGATCCGCAACTTGCTGCGGCAACGGCACCAACTGGTGGGGGAGGATGACTTCGTCGTCCGCAACCAAAAGGTGTTGCTGGACGGGGCGGCCAGGATCTTAACCTTGCTGCGGGTGCTGCTGACCGGCACGGCGGCCCTCTCGCTGCTGGTGGGCGGGGTGGGGATCATGAATGTGATGCTGATCTCGGTGTCGGAACGCACCTCCGAGATCGGGTTGCGCAAGGCGATCGGCGCCGATAGCCGGCAAATTTTGCAGCAGTTTGCCACCGAAGCTATTCTCATTGCCGTCAGCGGGGGCGTGGCCGGGATCCTCCTCAGCAGCGGCCTGCTGGTGGCGCTGCAAGTGTTCACCCCCCTGGCCACCCGCGTGGATGCAGTGGCGGTGGCGGTGTCCTTTTCCCTCTCGACGGGGATCGGGGTGGCTTTCGGCATTTTCCCGGCCCGCCAAGCGGCGCAACTAGATCCCATCGAGGCCCTGCGAGCCTGAGATCTCCCATTCGTAGGATAATGGGGGCTTACAGGTATTGAGTTGCCCGCCGTTCGCTAAGGAGCTTCCCCCTTGGTTAGAGAGCGAGTAGAGGTGATCGTCCCCGCCACCACCGCTAACTTGGGGCCGGGGTTCGATTGCATCGGTGCAGCCCTGGAGCTCTACAACCACTTCCAATTTCGCGAGATTCCCACCGGCCTCAGCATCCACTATCGCGGCAGCGATCACATCAGCCAGAGCAAGGACAACCTGGTGTACCGCGCTTTCTGCCGTGCTTTCGAGCTGCTAAGCAAGCCGGTGCCGGGGGTGGAGATTGAGATCACCCTCAACGTGCCCCTGGCGCGGGGCCTGGGCAGCTCTGCCACTGCCATTGTCGGCGGCCTGTTGGGGGCTAATGCTCTTGGATCGCTGAACCTGGCTCCTGAGACCCTCCTGCAGTTGGCCATTGCCCTTGAAGGCCATCCCGACAACGTGGTGCCCGCCCTCCAGGGCGGCTGTCAACTCTGTGTGCAGGGGCAGCAGGGGCAATGGGTATTTTGCCCGGTGGATTGGCACGAGCGCATCGGCCTAGTGGCGGCGGTGCCTAACTTTAAGCTGTCTACCCAGGCGGCCCGCGAGATCCTGCCCAAGTCCGTCAGCCTGGCGGATGCTGTCTTTTCCGTCAGTCACCTGGGGCTGCTTATCCGCAGCCTGCAGTCGGGGCGGGCGGACTGGCTGAAGGTGGCCTTGCAGGATCGACTGCACCAACCGGCGCGCATGGAGCTGATTACCGGCTTCAAAACCGTCCAGGCAGCGGCTCTGGCTGCCGGGGCCTATGGGGTGGTGATCAGCGGGGCTGGCCCCACGCTTTTAGCCTTCTGCGCCCCGGAGGAGCGAGAACGGGTGGGATGCGCCATGGTCGGCGCCTGGGAGCAACTGGATATCGAAGCAGAGGCCAAACCCCTGAATTTGGATCGACAGGGGGGACGGGTGGTGATCCATTCCCAAATATAGAGGAGGCCCTTGGGTCAAGCTGGTCACCCCGATTACAAAGGGGTCGTGCTTTTAGGCGTATAGGCCTTTCGCAGACTAGGACACCGCCCTCCCACTCAAGTTCCCGACCCTCCTTATCCCTCACCCCTTAACCCCTTTCCCTGCGGGAGAGGGGAGCCAGGAATCCACAGCACAAACCTGTTTGGGATGGGATCCCTTGAGAGGCTGGGCAAAACTTTTTCGGCGTCCCTACCCTGGCAGCAGCAGCAGCAAGGGGGGGAGCATGACTCTAGTCAATGATATGCTGGACTATACTGAAAATAACGCCCAGTATGTTCAGTATGGCTGCTTGGTATGGCTAGGTATGTAAAAC